>NZ_JACHFK010000012.1 GCF_014201805.1 Deinococcus metalli
TCTCGTGAAGCGCGCGTACACTTCGCAGTTCTCGCTCTTCTCGTCCGGGTTGTCATGCGCCTCGCCTCCGAAGAGGCTCAGAAACAATACAGGCCACACCCACATCTGTCAACTCCCCTCGCCTTGCGGATCTGGAGATGTCCGGAGCACGAACCTCACCGTGCCCCCGGACATGATGGGGAACATGTCCTGGCGCGCCTTCAGCCCTATTTGCCTGCTGCTCCTGACCGCCTGCGGACGGGCGAACGCCTTGGACATCGGGTCGGTGTCGGCCGGCGGGATGACCTACACCGTGGCGACCGTGGACCTCGGCCGGGACCGGCTGGCCCTGCACTGGCTCAATCCGACGACCAGGCAGCCATACCGCACCTTCGGGCAGCTGCGGGACCGGCTGCGCAAGGAAGGCCGCACGCTGCTGTTCGCCACGAACAGTGGGATCTACGCTCCTGGCCCGAAACCGCTGGGGCTGCATGTCGAGCAGGGGCGTACGCTCGTTCCCCTGAACAATGCGCGTTCCGGCGGAAATTTCGCACTGCTGCCCAATGGCGTGTTCTGGATCGCGGGTGGACGGGCGGGCGTGACGGAAACGCAGGCGTACCGCCGCTCGAACGTGAGCCCCACCTTCGCGACGCAGTCCGGCCCGCTGCTCGTGCAGGGCGGCACGTTGCATCCCGAGTTCCGCAAGACCGGCACGTCCTTCAAGGTCCGCAGCGGGGTGGGCGTGTGCCGGGACGGGCGGGTGCGCTTTGCGATCAGCCGGGGACCGGTGAACTTCTACTCGTTCGCCGTGTTCTTCCGCGACACCCTGCGCTGCCCGGACGCGCTGTACCTCGACGGCAGCATCAGCGCGTACGCCACGGCCGATACCGACACGCAGCTTGCCCCGTTCGCGGGCATATGGAGCGTGAGCCGGTAAGGGAGGGAACGGACTCTCAGAACCCGCAGCCCCCACACGCTGAAGCACCCCTGCCGGGAACCTGACGGCAGGGGAGCTCCGAGTAGGGCAGTGAACGGTCGAGATTACTGGTTGACGGTCAGGCCGACGGCACTCAGCGGCGCGGCGTCCGGCTCGCCCAGTGGCCGCACCTCGTAACGGATGGCGCCCGCACCGGGACGGCTCTGGTAACTCCAGCCGCAGGTGCTGTCCAGCGGGATGTCCTTCACGCCGATGGTGCGCTCGCCGCGCTTGACGGTCACGCGGTAGCCCTGGCCCTGGCCCTGACCGCCGAAGCGGAAGGGTTCGCTGACCGCCTGCCCGTCGGTGATGCTTAGGCTGTACTCGTCGGTGCAGGCCGCGGCGCTGGCGTTCGCGTCGGCCGCGCCGATGGTCACGGCGACCGAGCCGAGGCTGGCGCCGCCCGGACCCCGGACGCTGTACGTGTGCTTGCCGGCGGCCGGGCTGGGCACGTCGAAGCTCCAGTTGCCGTCCTGGCCGATGCTCAGCTTGCCCAGGCTGGTGTCGTCCTCGAAGAGTTCGACCTCGTCGCCGGCCTTGCCCATGCCGCGCAGCGTGAATCCGCCGGCGGGCAGGGTCGCGTCCGCGGCGGGCTCACTGATCATGAAGCTGCCGTCCATGGCCCCGCCCGAGCCAGCCGTTCCCGCGCTGTCCGTTCCCGGGCTGTCCGTGGCCGCGCTTCCGGTGGTTGCCGGGTCGGTCGCGGTGGACGTGGTGCCCGTCGTGTCTGACGTGGCCGTATCTGCCGTGGCGGTGCCGGCCGAGTCCGTCCCAGCGGCCGTGCTGGACGTATCCGTTCCCGTCCCGGTGGCTGTACCGGTCGCGGCGGTGCCAGTTCCGGTGCTGGCGTCCACGGTGGCCGGGCGGCGGTTCAGCAGCCAGCAGCCGCCCAGCAGCAGCACGACCAGCAGCGGAATCAGCCACCACGGGAATCCGCCGCGGCGCCGGGCAGCCGGAGGAGTGGAGGCTGGCGGCACCGGGGCCGGCGCGGCTGGCGCTGGAGTGGCGGTGGTCGTCGTGGCTGCCGGGCGGGCCGCCGCCGGGCGAGGCGCGGGAGCAGGAGCCGCCGATGCGCCCGGGGCGAGCATGGTGGTCAGGCCGTCCGCTCCGAGAAGGGCGCCCAGGCTGCCCAGCCCGGCCGGCAGCAGCCCGGCGAGGCGACCGCCCAGGCCGCCCAGCAGCGTGCCAAAGCCTGCCGCGTCCAGGTTCCCGGCCCGCGCGCGCCCACCCAGCACGGCCAGCACCAGCGGAGTCAGCAGGGCCAGCAGCCGGCCGGCGCTGCTGCCACTGCCGCCCAGCGCCGTACCCAGGCGGCCGGTGAGGGCGTCCGCATTCCCGAACAGCGTGCCCAGCAGGCGGCGCCCCTGGCCCTCAATCCGGGCCAGGTCGGCCGGGGTGTCCAGCACCTGCGGGTTCACGTGCCCATGGTCGTCACTGAGGCCGGCGAAGGGCCGTGCCAGGGCCAGCACGTCCCCGCCCGCCCTGGCCCGGCTGACCAGGGCGGCCAGCACGAGCGGCAGCGCGGCCAGCGTGGCGCGGCCGGCAGCGTTGGGAGCGAACCCGGCCGCCGCCCCGATCTTCTCGGCAGCGGGGCTGCTGAACTGCCCGCGCACGAACTCCAGCACGTCGCCGGACGGCTCGGCGGCGGGCGAGGCGGCCGCCAGCCCACCGGCTCCGGCCAGCAGGGCGGCTGCGTTCCCGGCAGTCAGGCCGCCACGGTGCCCCAGCACGCTCAGCAGGAGCGGCAATGCCATGTGCAGCAGGCGGGTCACGCCAGCCGGCGCGCCGCCCGTCTGGGCAGCCACAGCGGCCGCCATCGCGTCGGCGCGGCCGCCCAGCAGCGCCGGGGCCAGCAGCTCGCCGGCCCGCTCCAGCGTCTCGGCGCCGGCCGGGTCGTCCAGGGCGGCCGCCACGCTGCCGAAGTCCGGGAGGTTCTCCACGGCCTCTGCGATCTGGGCCTGTCCCTCGGGGCGGCCAGCGTACTCCGCCAGGGCGTCCAGTTGCAGCGGCAGGCCGACCTCCAGCGCCCGCTGCGCGGCTGGGGCGTCCAGCCCGGCCGACTGCCCGAGCCGGGCCGACGCCTCGGGGCTGAAGAAGGTCTGGATCGTGTCCATCACGTTCATGCGCAACCTCCTGTGTCTCGGTGGGCTCCGTGGGGGTGTGGCGACGAAAGCCCCTGCAGTTCAGATGAACAGCGCCCCGGACGGTCCACCGCCGCCGGCGCCGGTCACGCTCCGGGTCCCGCTGGAACGCGCGTCCAGCCTACCCCACGCTCTACCGTGCGGTTTTCTCCCCTTTCCATAGGGAGTCATCACAAACGGTCGCGTCGCGGTGCGGTCCGCCCGGCGGCGGCGCCTCCTGCACGATCTCCAGACGGTGGCCGAAGGGATCACTCAGGAATACGCGGGGCGCGCCGGTGTCGTGGTCGGCCTCGCAGGGCACGCCGCACGCCTCCAGGTGGGCGCGCACGGCCGCCAGATCGGCGCAGCGCAGGGCCGCGTGCCCCTTGACGCGGGGCCCGAAGTCCGGCGCGACGCTCACGTGCACCTGCCGTCCGTCCAGCAGCGCCAACCACACTCCGCCCCGGCCGCGCAGGGCGAGCGGCTTGGCGACTTCGGGCAGGCCCAGCAGGCCGCCGAACAACGCGCGAGCAGCGGCTTCACACCCGGCCGGCGCCTCGATCTGCACGTGGTCCAGTCCGGTGACGAGGGCCGGCGGGGTGAGCGGCATGCCCTGATGGTCCTCACGCCGGGCGCGGCACAGTCGTGGCAACGTTCCGGCGCGGCGACCGCGCTACGCGGCGTCCACGCGCGTGCGGTTGCGGCCCTCCTCCTTCGCGCGGTACAGGGCGGCGTCGGCCGCGCCGAGCAGCGCCGAGAGCTGGGCCGCCGTGACGTCCGCGGCGCAGTGCACCACACCGGCGCTGACCGTCACGGCGCGCGATTCCGGCCGGGCCGCGTATGCCGCGCGCAGCGCCTCGACCCGCCGCACCACGGCGTCCGTGTCCGGCTCGGCCATCACCCACACAAACTCCTCGCCGCCCATGCGCACGAGCAGGTCGCCGCCCTGCGCGTGGGTCTGGAGGGTCTGCGCGAAGCAGCGCAGCACCTCGTCGCCGGTCTGGTGGCCGTAGCGGTCGTTCACCTGCTTGAAGTGGTCGAGGTCGAGCATCACCAGCGCCACGCGCTGCCCGGGCAGCGTCGCCGCCACGACGCCGGCGAACTCGTCGAACAGCACGCGGCGGTTCGAGAGGCCCGTCAGGGGATCAGTGCGCCCCAGCCGCGCGAGTTCCTGCGCCTCCTGCACCGCCGCCGAGCGGAAGAACGCCACCGCCAGCCCGGTGAAGGCGACCGGAATGGCCGTGAGCAGCGCCTCCAGCGGCCACACTTCGCCACGCATGAGCACGCGGTCGTTGGTAAAGGCCAGCACGGCCACCGCCACGCTGCTGAATGCCACCTGCCACCCCAGCAGGCGCCGGCGCAGGAACCCGGCCGTGAGCACCATCGGCCACAGCAGCACCATCACGGAGTACTGCGTGCCGAACAGCAATGTCTCGCCCAGGGTGGACGTGAGCGAGCACGCGTTGCCCAGCACCATCAGCAGTTCGTCGAAGCGCTTGCCGAGCAGCACCTGTGGCCGAGCCCATGCCAGCAATGACAGGCCCAGGCCCACCGACGCCGTGACGCCGAACAGCAGGCGGCCGCCCACCGGGTCCGGCGCGCCGTGCGTGGGCAGCGCGAGGGCCAGCAGGGACATCAGCCCGCCGCCGAAGAAGAACAGCGCCAGTGCCCAGCCCTTCACCCGCACCAGCCGAGCCACCAGATGAGGCGCAGCTGAGGGCGACGTGAACATACCCACGTTTACCATGTGAATGTCAACGTGTGGAGCCGCGCAGTTACGTTCTGCCCCGCCGCCCCTCGTTGCCGCGCCGGAAGTTGCCGGTGACGCGTGCCATCACGAGCTGCGCCGCGTGGTCATCCAGGCCCTCGACGCGCGCCAGGAAGCGCTCGGCGTCACGGCCGGCCAGGGTGGTCACGGGCCGGCCGTACCACGACACGACCACCCGGCCGTCCTTCAGGGCGTGGTACCCGAAGCGGCCGTCCAGCAGTTCGCCGCGCGCGTCCTCGGGCACGGCTCAGGCTGGCGCGGCGTCCAGCGGCGGGTCGAAGGCGTCACGCGCCCGCTCGACCAGCGTGAGGATGTCGTAGGTGGCGACCAGCGCGCCGTCCTGGTTGGTGATCTCGCTGCGCCACTCGACCACGCCGGTCGGGCGCGTCTCGCCGGGCCGCAGGTCCTTGCGAATTTTGCGCTTGCACGTCAGGCGAGTGCGGATGGTGTCGCCGATGCCAACGGGCAGGGTGAAGCGCAGGTTCTCCAGCCCGTAGTTCGCCAGCACCGGGCCGGGCGCGGCCGACACGAACTGCCCCGCCGCCGCCGAGATCAGGAAGTAGCCGTGCGCCACGCGCCGCCCGAAGATGCCCTCCTTCGCGCCGATCTCGTCTACATGCGCGTAGAAGTGGTCGCCGGTGAGGCCCGCGAAGTTCACGATGTCCGCCTCCGTGACGGTGCGGCGGTGCGTGAGCAGGCTGTCTCCCACCTCGATCTCGTCGAAGGACTTGCGGAAGGGGTGGACGGCGTCCTCGGTCACGGCCGCGCCGGGCACGAACTCGCGGGTGATCGCGGTCAGGGTGGTCGGATCGGCCTGCACCGCCACGCGGTTCATGTGATGGCGCACCGCCGAGAGGCCGCCCAGTTCCGATCCCCCGCCGGCCCGGCCCGGTCCGCCGTGGTTCAGCTGTGGCAGGGGCGAGCCATGCCCGGTGTTCTCCTTCGCGTTGTCGCGGTTCAGGACCAGCAGGCGGCCGTGCGAACTCGCCATGCCCAGCACCAGCTCCGTCGCCTCGGCGCGGTCGTGCGTGACGATGCTCCCGGCCAGCGACCCCCGGCCCAGCTTCGTGAGGATCACGGCGTCTTCCAGCGAATCGTAGGGCAGGAGTGTCGCCACCGGCCCGAAGGCCTCCAGTTCGTGTGGCCCGGTCGCCGTCAGGGGCGACTCGCACAGCAGCACCGTCGGGTCGAGGAACGCGCCCTGTTCGCGGTCGCCGCCGCGCAGTTCGGCCTCACCGGAGATCACCACGCGGGCCTCGGCCTGGAGCCGGCGCAGCGTGTCGCGCACCCGCTCGCGCTGTTCGACGCTCACCAGCGCGCCCATCCGCACGTCGTCACGCGCCGGATCGCCCAGCGTCACCTTCGCCAGTTCGCGTCGCAGGCCGTCCGTCACGGCCTCCACGAGGTGCGAGGGCACCAGCGCGCGGCGGATCGCGGTGCACTTCTGGCCCGCCTTGCCCGTCATCTCGCGCGCCACCTCGCGCACGAACAGCGCGAACTCCGGGGCGTCCGGCGTCACGGTCAGGCCCAGCACCGACGCGTTCAGGCTGTCCGCCTCGGCGTTGAAGGGCACGCTGCGGGCCACCACGTTCGGATGCACGCGCAGCTTCGCCGCCGTGGCCGCCGAGCCCGTGAACGCCACCATGTCCTGCTCCAGCAGGTGGTCGAGCAGGTCACCCGGCTCGCCCGTCACGAGCTGGAGCGCGCCCTCCGGCAGCAGACCGGACGCGATGATGTCGCGCACCACGCGCTCGGTGACGTACGCCGTCTGCGGCGCGGGCTTGACCAGGCTGGGCATCCCGCCGACAAAGGCCGGGGCCAGCTTCTCCAGCATCCCCCACACCGGGAAGTTGAAGGCGTTGATCTGCACGGCCACGCCCTCACGCGGGACGAGCAGGTGCCGGCCCACGAAGGTGCCCTCGCGGCCCAGGCGCTCCACGCGGCCATCCGGCCAGAAGCGCTCGTCCGGGAGGTCGCGCCGAGCCATGCTCGCGTAGCTGAACAGCGTGCCGATGCCGCCCTCGATGTCCACCCACGAATCCCGGCGGGTCGCGCCGGTCAGCATGCTCAGCTCGTAATACGCCTCCTTGCGCTCCATCAGGTACGCGCCCAGCGCCTTCAGGGCCCGCGCCCGTTCGTGGAACGTCAGCCGGCGGATCGCCGCGCCCGCCCGGCGCCCGTACGCCAGCGCCTCCGCGAAGTCCACTCCCGTAGAGGAGATGACCGCCACCGGCCGGCCATACACGGCGTCGAGCAGCGTCTGACCGTCAGGATTGGCATGCCAGCGGCCGGAGATGTAGGAGGCGGGGCGCAGAAGGTCAGGGATGGTGGATAGGGTCATGGCAAGTCAACCTCATGGACGTCGAAGCTTTGTAGATCGCGTTCAGGTGTAAGTGTCGAACTCCCAGTTCGATCTGCGGGACATCTGTTCCGCAATCTGGAGCCACGTTGGCGCGGCACTGCGAGAGACGACCCTCTCGATGATTTTGCCTATTTCTACACGGCTGTACTCATTAACTATTAAGATATCCCAGCGCCACACAAAGCCATCGACAGCACATTCTCTTGCATGCCAAGCTGGCGAGCACACGGTAAATCTCAAGGAATCGGCCGCATCTTGATACTGAGGGCCAATCATCACACGCAGGGCCACGCCAAAATCAGAGGGGTCGTCGGGAACAAAACACTCAGAACTGCTGAAATCAATTAAAAATATCCCTTTTACTTCAGGAATCACGATGAGCTATGCCTCCTCATCACACGCTCTTGAAGCCCTCAAACGGTTCCCGGCAGCTCTCGCAGACATACATGCGCTTGCATAGCGTCGGGCCGAAGCTCGCTGTCATCCTCACGTTCAGGGAGCCGCAGCGGGGGCAGCGGGTGGGTTCGGCGTCCAGTTGGATCAGGCCGTGCTCGGCGGGCGCGGGGGGCGCGATGCCGTACTCGCGCAGACGCTCGCGGGCATCGTCGCCTATCCAGTCGGTCGTCCACGGGGGCGTCAGGGTGCTCCGCACCTCCACGTCCGCCACGCCCAGATCGCGCACGGCCTGCTCGATGCTGTCCCGGATCACGTGCAACGCCGGGCAGCCGCTGAAGGTCGGCGTGAACGTCACCGTCACCCGCCCGCCGTCCACGCTGACGTCCCGTACCATGCCCATGTCCGTGATGCTCACGACCGGAATCTCCGGATCGGGAACGTGAGACAGAGCGGCCCAGATCGCCGCCGGCGTGGCGTGTGTCACCGTCGGCGTCATCACCACACCTCCGCGTCCGGGTGTGCGCGCGCCACGGCCTGCATCTCGGCCAGCAACGGGGCCAGGTGCTCGGTATGCGTGTCGCGGCCGGCACCCGCGTCGGCGGTGGCGGGAAGGGGCAGGCCGCAGCGGCCCTGCAGGTGCCGCGTCACGAGGTCGTGCCAGCGGGCGTGAACGGCGGGCAGGTCGGGGAGGAGGCCCGCCGCAGTCAATTCGTCCTCGCCCTCGACGGGCTGGAAGAGCTGCGCAGTGTGGGGCCACAGTTCGGCCAGGGCCACATGGATACGGCGGGCGCTCTCCTCGGTGCCCAGAGCCAGGCGCTCGACCCACAGGGCCGTGTGCTGCACGTGGAATTTCTCCTCACGCACGGCCTTGGCGGCCACGGCGGCCAGCGGCGCATAGGTGCTGCGGGTCGCGGCGTCCAGCCACAGGGCCTCGAAGGTGTCGTACAGGAACTGGCGGAGCATGGTCACGGCCCAGTCGCCCTTCGGGAGTTCCACCAGCCGCGTGCAGGTGTACGCGCCGGCGTCCCGGAAAAATGCGAGGCGGTCGGGGTCGCTGCCGTCCAGGTCGGCGCGCAGGCCCAGGTACAGGCCCGCGTGCCCGAGTTCGTCCTGCGCGATGTTCGCCAGGGCGATGTCCTCTTCCAGGATCGGGGCGTGGCCGGTCCACTCGCCGCCCCGGTGGGCCAGCACGATCTCGTCGTCCGCGAGGGCCGTGAGACGGCGGATCAGGCCCTGCGTCTGTGCAGGGGTCAGGGTTCCTGCCGTGGCCGTCATGACTCCTCCTTGTACTTGCCGGCGGCGTGCGGGTGGTCGTAGACCTTGTGGTCGCCCACGTGGGGTTCTTCGTTCACCTGCCGCGGCATCAGGCCGGAGCGTTTGAGTTCGCCCACGTGGCGGCCGATCACGCCGTAGTGCTGCTGCTGCTTGTAGGTCTTGTCCTTCGCGGGCGCGAACCAGCTTTCTACCGTGCCAGCGTCCTCGGCGGTGCGGACGACCGCAGACTCCGGGAAGACCATCCACGCCAGGACGTCCGGGTGCAGTACCCGCGCCTGCCGCAGCGCGTCGCCGCTTCCCGTCGCCTGCACGGTGCCGCTGAGGTCCACGAAGGTCATGCTGCGCTTGTTCGTGCGCTTGACCCCCACGTGGTACGTGCCCGCGTCGCCTGGGGTGTCCAGCACGGCCGGATTCCGGGTCACCTCCTCGGGCGTGGCGGTCAGAAGGTCGGTCTCGCGCACGCACCACAGGCTCACGGCGGCCGGCCGGCGCACGAACACGTTCCGCGCGGTCAGCAGCGCGTGCTCGCCGTCGCCGGCATGGACGCTGCCCACCGCCTGATGCGGGCGGCCCGGCGCGTCCTGCTTGAACACCTCCCAGCGCGGCCACTGGGTATCGGGGTGGGGTTGGGTCATGGAACGTCCTTGGGATGGGCGGTGAGCAGACCGGGCTTCCGCCCTCAGTCTGCCGCCACCGCGCGCTGGCGATCCGTGTACGCCTGCAACGCCTCGCGCACCCACGCGCCGTCGTCGTGGGCGGCCTGGCGGGTGCCGAGGCGTTCGCGGTGCAGGCCCTGCTCGCCGCGGATGACGGCCCAGAACTCGTCCCAGTTGACGGGGCCGTGGATCCAGTTGCCGCGTTCGTCGCGGTGCAGGTCCGGGTCGGGGATGGTCAGGCCCGCTTCCAGCAGTTCCGGGACGTGCTCGTTGATGAACTCCTGGCGCACCTCATCGTTGCTCTTGAGCTTGATGCCCCACCTGGACAGCGCGCCGGTGTTGGGGCTGTCGGCGTCGTGCGGGCCGAGCATCATCACGGCGGGCCACCACCAGCGGTTCAGGGCGTCCTGGGCCATGGCGCGCTGCTCCGGGGTGCCCTGGGCGTACGCGACGATCATCTCCTTGCCCTGCTTGTGATGGAAGGTCTCCTCCGAGCAGATACGGACCATGGCGCGGCTGTACGGGCCGTAGCTGCACCCGGCGAGCATGGTCTGGTTCTTGATGGCCGCGCCGTCCACCAGCCAGCCGATCATGCCGACGTCCGCCCACGTGCGGGTGGGGTAGTTGAAGATGCTGGAGTACTTGGCCTTGCCGGCCAGCAGCGCCGCGAGCATGTCCTCGCGGGTGGCGCCCAGCGTCTCGGCGGCGTGGTAGAGGTACTGGCCGTGCCCGGCCTCGTCCTGCACCTTGGCCATCAGGATGGTCTTGCGCTTCAGGGTGGGCGCGCGGGCGATCCACTCGCCCTCGGGCAGCATCCCGACGACCTCGCTGTGGGCGTGCTGGGAGATCATGCGGATGAGCTGGCGGCGGTACTCGGCGGGCATCCAGTCGCCGGGCTCGATCTTCTCGCCGCGCGCGATGCGGGCCTCGAAGTGCGCGTGCTGCTCGGGGGTCTCGCCGGGATGGATCGGAGTGGGCTGGGTCATCGGGGCACCTCCAGGGTAAGTGATCCCAGTATACCTAACGCTCGTTAGGTTGGCATGGGAGTGGTCCCAGAGTGCTTCACGCGCGGCCGTCGCGCAGCGCATGCTGGGAGCGTCGCCGCCGCCCCCATTCCGTTCCCGCCGGAGGTTTCATGCCCACTGTCCGCACCGCCCTGAGCGTCCTGACCCTGCTGCTCCTGCCCGTGCCGGCCGGCGCCCAGGACGACACGCCCATGCCCGTCAAGACCACCACGCAGACCTGTGGGGCCTACACCCTGAAGCTCGAGGAGAACGGCTTCGGCGATCCCGACGACCGCGTGAGCATCGTGCGCGGCGGCGCCACCCTCGCCACGGTGCAGGACACCATGGTGCACGTGGACTTCTGCCGCGACGTGACCGGCGACGGCGTGCCCGAGGTGCTGCTCGCGGGCTTCTCGGGCGGCGCGCACTGCTGCTTCACGCACACGCTGTACTCGCTGACCACGCCGCCCCGCAAGCTGCTCACGGCCTTCAGCGCGCACACCGACACCCTGGACGTGCGGCAGCTCGACGGCAAGGGCCCTATGGAACTCGTCGGCGCCGACTGGCGCTTCGCGTACGCCTACGGCCTGAGCTTCGCGGAGAGCGCTCCGCTGCCGGTGGTGTACTCGTACCTGCCAGTCACGGGCGGCGCGCCCCGCTACGTGGAGAATACCCGCGCGTTTCCCGGCCTGGTGCGCTCGTACGTGCAGAGCATGACCAGCGGGGAAGCCTTCGGCGGCGGGTACCTCGCCGAGTACGCCGCGCGGGTGATCACGGCGCCCACGACGGCCGAGCCCTACCTGCGCTCGCTGCCCGACAGGGTGCGCGCGTGGCTCACGAACTACGGCCCGGACATCCGGCACTCGCTGGGCGACTTCGGCCTGTGGGACTGGCCGACCCGCGCCGGCGTGAACCCGGACGCGCCGCGCACCGGACTGGGCGGGGCCTTCAGCGCGCCCGGCACCCGCGAGTTCCTCGCGCTGGTGGGCGGCACCGACGCCAGACCGGCCGCAGACACGCCCCTGGAGGGCGGGCAGGCGAGCACCGGCACCCTGAAGCTGTACCGCGCGCAGGGCGCGGCCATCGTGGCCGGCCCGCCCCTCCAGACCGTGCCCATGCGCTCGGACGCGGGCGGGTACGTGGACGCCGCGTGGTGGCCCGCATTCGCGGTGCGCCGCGCGTCCGGGCGGGACGACGTGATCGTGCGGGACGCGCGCAGTGGCAGCGTGCGCTACACCACGCACCGCGTGGGCACAGCGGCCCTCACGGCCCTGACGGACGATCCCCTGGCGGTGGCGGCCACGCTGCTGGGCGACCTGAGCAACGTGGCGCGTCAGGTGGCGAGCAGCTACGCCCGCCCCACGCCGCCCCGCACGGCCGCCCAGCGCGCCGAGGTGCAGCGCCGTATCGACGCCGCGCTGATCCGCGCCCGCCCGTGGGCAGCCCTGACGGACGCCAGGCTCGACCTGCCGCGTCTGGGGGGCTTCAGCGTGGGCGCGGTGGACATGACCGCGGACACCGCCGACCGCGCCCAGGTCACCGCGACCGCCGAGGTCGGGTACGCCGACGCGAAGACCGACAGCGAGTACATCTTCGGGCCGCGCTACACGGTCACCATCGACCTCGCGCGCGGCAGCGGCGGCTGGGCCGTCACGACGTGGACGCTCACACCGCTGACGGGCGAGCTGGACCCCAGCTGAAGCCGGGCCGCTACGCTGGGCACATGCGGCAGACGATCAGCAGCGGTGGACTGTGGGAGGCGGCGGTCGGGTACTCGCGCGCCGTGCGCGTCGGGAACGTGGTGCACGTGAGCGGCACGACCGCCACCGTGGACGGCGAGGTGGTCGGCGTGGACGACCCGGCCGAGCAGACCCGCGTGGCGCTGGGGATCATCTGCCGCGCGCTGGAGGCCGCCGGCGCCCGGCTGGAGGACGTGGTGCGCACCCGGATCTACGTGACGGACATCGCCCGCTGGCCGGAGGTCGGCCGCGTACACGGCGAGGTCTTTGGCGCGATCCGCCCGGCGGCGACCATGGTGCAGGTGGCCGCCCTGATCGACCCGCAGCACCTCGTGGAGATCGAGGCCGAGGCGATCATCACGGAGTGACGGCGTTATCGATGGCGCCCGGGGCAGGACCGCTCCCTCGGGCGCCTCTCCCCCGCTGTGGCGAGCGTGTCCGCGATCAGGCGTGCCGGCCCCCGCATCGGTGGGGCCGGCACGGCCTTCAGTCCTTACTGCAGCTCAGCTCTTCGCGGTGCCGCTGACGGTGGGCGTGGTGTCGCTGCGGGTGGTAGACGCCGCGCTACTGCCGGTCATGCCGCCGGTGGACGCGCCGCCCATGTCCTGCTGGTTCTGCTGCACGCGCAGCTGGTTGTGGACATCCTTCACGCCGCGCAGGGTGTCCACGCAGTCCTCGGCGCGGCGTTTCTGGGCGCGGTCGTTCACGGTGCCGGTCAGGGTGACCTCGCCGGACTGGACCTGCACCTCGATGTTGCTGGCGTCCAGGTAGTCGTCGTCCTCCAGGGCGTCGCTGACCATTTCCTTGATCCGGTCGTCGCTGCGCTGGTAGCCCTTGGGGCCACGGCCGCGGTAGCTCTCGCCACGGGCGCCGCCCCACGCGGACTGGCCGCCCTGCCCCTGCCAGCCGCTGTCACCGCGGGCACTGTAGCCACCGTCCTGGCCCGGACGGCCCCAGCTGCCGCCCATGCCCTGGCCGCCCCGGCCGTCCTGACGGCCGAAGTCGTCCTGGCCGCGCCACGTCTGCTGGTCGGCGTCCCAGCGCAGGTTGCGCCAGCGCATGTCACCGCCGCGGTCGTCCATGCGGCCGCCGGAGCGGTCGCCTGCCGCGCCGGAGCTGAAGCCGTACCCGGAGCCCGGGCCGGTGTCCGGACGGATGACCCACATTCGGTCGTCGTCGCGGGAGCCGGAGCTGCGGCCCATGCCCTCACGGCCGTACTCGCGGCCACGGTCCTCCCAGCGGTCCTGGCCGCCCATGCCCGTGGACATCCGGCTGGTGTCCCAGCTCAGGTCGCGGGCGCGGTCGTCGCTGTAGCGGTCCTGCATAGACCGGTCCTGGGCATAGCGGTCCGGCATGGAACGGTCCTGAGACCGGTCATCCTGGCGGTTCCAGTCGCGCTGGCCCCACTCGCGGTCCTGCGTCATGGAGCGGCTGCGGTCCTGGGCATACGGGTCCATCTGGGAACGGTCGTCACGATAACGCGTCATACGTGTTCCTCCGGGCAGCCCGGCGCGTGGCACGTCCACGCGGGCCTGGAGCTGCGATGACTTGTGGTTATTCCAGCGTAGGCGGGCACCTGGACCGTGAGATGGCAGGAGGATGAACGCCCTGGCCGTGAATTCGGACGCTGGGATGATAAGGGCGTCACCGTTCGCCCATCGGGAGTTCATGGGGCAGGCGCGCCACAATGCGGGCATGCCGCACCCTGCTTCCCACCTGCTCATGCCCGGGGCACCCCGGCTGGGGCTGGGCCTCGCCGCGCTGGGCCGCCCCGGCTACCTGAACGTGGGCCACGCCGCCGACCTGCCGGACACCTCCCTGGAGGCGATGAACGCCCACGCGTGGACCATGCTCGACGACGCGTGGGCAGCCGGCCTGCGGTACTTCGACGCCGCGCGCAGCTACGGCCTGGCCGAGGAGTTCCTGGGCAGCTGGCTGCGCGAGCGGGGGCACGTGGCCCGCGTGGGCAGCAAGTGGGGCTACACCTACGTGGCCGGCTGGCGCACCGACGCGGACGTGCACGAGGTCAAGTCCCACGACCGGGCCACGCTGGACCGCCAGTGGCCGCAGACGCTGGCCGCCCTGGGCCGCGCCCCGGACGCGTACCTGATCCACTCCGCGACGCTGGAGACAGGCGTGCTGGAGGACGCCTCCGTGCTGTCCCGTCTCGCGGAGCTGGCGGCGTCGGGCGTGCGGGTGGGCCTGTCGACCAGCGGACCCCGGCAGGCGGACACAGTCCGGCGGGCGCTGGACGTGCGGGTGGACGGCGCCGCGCCCTTCAGCGTGGTGCAGGCCACGTGGAACGTGCTGGAGCCCTCGGCCGGAGCGGCGCTCGCCGAGGCGCACGCGGCCGGATGGACCGTGGTGGTCAAGGAGGGCGTGGCGAACGGCCGCCTGACCGGGCGGGGGCACGTGCCACCCGCGCTGGCCGCGGCTGCGTACGAGCGGGACGTGACGCCGGACGCCGTGGCGCTCGCCGCCGTGCTGGCGCAGCCGTGGGCAGACGTGGTGCTCAGTGGGGCGACCACGCCGGATCAGCTCGCGCAGAACCTCGCGGCGCTGCGGCTGACCGTCGACCCGGCCGAGTTCGCTGCCCTGGCCCGTACGCCGGATGGGTACTGGCAGGAGCGGGCCGCCCTGCCGTGGACGTGAGCGCAGGGTGCGGACGCCCAACCTGAATGTTCGGTGCAGTGGGCAGGGCTTGCCACGCCATTGGAAGTGGACTTACAGTGGAGCATGTCACGTGACATGCTTCCCTCCCGGCCGCCGCCCGGCCTGACACCCCGGCAGTGGGACGTGCTGCGCACCGCGCTGGACTGCCGCACCGACGAGGTCCTCAGCGCGTCGGCGCTGGCCGAGACCCTGGGGCTGGCGCGGCAGAACCTGCGCGAGCACCTGCTGGCGCTGGCCGCCGCCGGCTGGCTGGAGTACCACGCCCGGCCCCGCCAGCCGGCCCTGCTGATCCTGACCCCGCGCGCCCGCGCGCTGCGTGCCCGGCAGGGTGCCCACAGCGTCCCGCTGCCGGGCTTCCCCGTGCTGGGCGAGGTCGCCGCCGGCCCGCCGGGCGTGGCCGAGCAGCACGTTGAGGGGATGGTCACGCGCCTGGACGAGGTGCTCACGCTGCACGAGGGCGATTTTCTGCTGCGGGTGCGCGGCCAGAGCATGACCGGCCTGGGCATCTTCCCCGGCGACCTGGTGGTGATCCGGCCCGCCGAGGTCGCGCACAACGGCGATCTGGCCCTGGTGCTGGTGCCCGGCGAGGACACCGCCACCCTGAAGCGCTGGCAGCGCCGGGGCCGCACGGTGACATTGCTCAGCGAGAATCCGGCCTTCGAGCCCATGCGCTACGCCGCGGACGACGTGCAGGTGCAGGGCCTGCTGATCGGCCACGTGGGCAGCGTGGACGCCCGGCGGCGGCCATGAGGGCACGGCGATGAAGGCCACGCTCGCCGCACTGGTGCTGGACCCCTTCGCGCTGTGGGTCGCCGCGCGGCACGCGCCGCCGGGCGCACCCGTGGTGGTCACGGACGGCGGGCGCGTGCTGGACGCCGACGCCGCCGCGCGGGCCGCCGGGGTACAGCCGGGCATGCGCGTGTCCGGCGCCCTGTCACGGCTGCCGACGCTGCACGCCGTGCCCCGCAGCGGTCCGGCCGGCGCGGCGGCGTGGAGCGAGGTGCTGCGGGTGCTGCCCGCCTTCAGTCCGCACCTGGAGGTGCTCGCGCCGGGCCGCGCGCTGCTCACCCTGACGCCGGCCGCCGCCACTCAGCTCGCCGCGGCCCTGGGCGGCCAGGTAGGGCTGGCTGGCACGCGTGAGCTGGCGCTGCTGGCGGCGCTGTCGGCGGCGCCGGGGCAGACCGTGACGGTCCACGCCGGCGAGGAAGCCGACTTCCGCGCCGCACTGCCGCTGCGTGTGCTGGGCGGCGTGGGCCTGAGCGCTGCGCACGTGGAGCGCCTGGGCTGGCTGGGCCTGCGCGCCGTGGGCGAGCTGCTGCGCTGGAGCCGCGCGCAGCAGGCCGCGTTCCTGGGCGCGGACTACCCGGCGCTGCGCCCGTACCTGCACGGCGCGGCGTCCGGCGGGGTGGGCGCGGTCCGCCCGGAGGCCACCGTGAGCGCCGCCCTGGCCTTCGACGATCCGCTGTTCGAACCGCACGACCTAGAGGCCGCCCTGGACGCGCTGGCCGCCACGCTGCTGGACGCGCTGGGAACGCGCCGCCCCGGCCGGGTCACGCTGGACGCGCGGGTGGCCGGCCTGACCATGAGCGCCACGCGCGAGCCCAAGGACGACCTGCGCGTGCCCGCGACCCTGCGCCGCGCCCTGCGCGCCACCCTGCACGACGCCGACGCCGCGCGCTACGGCATCGAGGGCCTGGAGGTCACGCTGGGCGGCCTGGAGCGGCCGGCCGTGCAGGGCGACCTGTGGGGCCGCGCCCAGGCCCAGGACGCGGCCGGGCGGGCCGAGGGGCGCTTTCCCGGCAGCATGCGCCGCGTGCGCTGGCTTGACGTCTTCAGCCTCGCGCCGGGCCACCACTACGAGTGGGTGCGCGTCGCCGACGGACAGCCGGGAGCGCCGGCGCCGGTCCGGGCGACGCCCACCCCCGCTGCCGCCCCGTTCCCACGCCGGCCGGACGTGCGGGCGTAGGGGGCGGCGTGCGGGCCGTGGAGGAGGAGGTGCACGTGCAGCTGAGCGGCGGGACGCCGCAGGTGCTGCTGTGGCGGGCCCGGCGTTACCGGGTGAGCGGCGTGCTGGACGAGTGGCGCGCGGCGGGCCGCTGGTGGCGGCGTGATCCCCCGCGCGACTACTGGCTGCTGCGCGCCGGCCCACTCACGGCCGAGGTCTACCACGTCCGCAGCGCGGCGGGCGACGCGTGGGTGCTGTCACGGCTGGCCGACTGACCCTGGCCCCGACCGTGCCCATGACGGCCTCCCCGGACCTGCGGCTCGACGCGCTGCTCGACGTGCGCTCGTACTTCACGCCGGGCGGCGGGGTGTGCAGCCCCACCACGCTGCTGCAGGGCGCGGCCCGGCGCGGCTTCCGGGGCCTGGGCCTGACGGATCACGCCAGCACGGCGGGCGCGGTGGAGCTGTGCCGCGCCGCGCAGGAGACCGGCGTGCAGGGCGTGGTGGGCGCCACGCTGGACGTGCGGCTGCCCGAGGGCACCTTTCCGCTGCGGCTGCTGGCCGCCACCCGCGCCGGGTACGGGCACCTGAACGCCCTGCTGACCGTGGCGCTCGCCCGCCCCGAGCAGCACGTCACGGCGGCCGAACTGTGCGCGCACGCCGAGGACATCGTGCTGTTGACCGGCGGGCGCGACTCGTTCCCGGCGGCGCTCCTCGCGCAGCGACGCACGGGCGACGTCCTGGCACGGCTGCACGCGCTGCGGGACGTCTTTCACGGACGGCTGTTCGTGCAGCTCTTCCACGGCGCGTATCCCGGCGATGGCCGGCGCGCCCGGCTGCTGTGGCTGCTGGCCCGCGAGGCGCGGCTGCCGTCGGTGGCGGCCCCGCTGGTGCAGCTCGAGCGCCCCGCGCAGTTTCCGCTGCTGGACGCGCTGTGCTGCGCCCGCCTGGGCATCGACCTGGACACCCCGCACGCCGCGCGGCCCCGCAACGACCGCAGAGCGCTGCGCACGCCGCGCGCGTGGGGCCGGGCGCTGCCCTTCCCGGACGCCCTGGCGAACGCCGCGCAGCTCGCCGCCGAGTGCCGCGTGGAGTTACTGGACGGCGGTTTCAGCGTGCCGCCGCCCCACCTGCCGCCGGGCGCGGACGCCCACACCCACCTGCGTGAGCGCTGCGTGCGCGCCCTGACGCCGCGCTACCCGCGGCCGGACCAGCGCGCCGCGGCCGCCCAGCGCCTGGAGCGCGAGCTGGACGTGGTGGCGCAGCACGGCCTGGCCGGCTTTTTCCTGGTGGCGGCCGAGGTCACGGACTACTGCCGGGGGCAGGGCATCCTGGCGGCCGGGCGGGGCAGCGCGGCCGCCAGCGTGCTGTGCTACCTGCTGGGCATCACGACCAGCGATCCGCTGGCGCACGACCTGCTGTTCGAGCGCTTCCTGCACACCGGACAGACCATGATGCCCGACGTAGACATCGACATCGCGTCGCACCGGCGCCGCGAGGTCCTGAGCTGGGTCGAGGAGCGCTTCGGTGTGGATGGCGTGGGCGAGGCGATGGTCGCCAACCGCATCACGTACCGCCTGCCGGGCGCGGTGCAGGACCTGGGCCGCGCACTGGGCCTGCCGCCCGAGTGGCGCGACCGCCTGACCCGCGCGCTGGGCCGCGACTTCCGGCATCTGCCGCCGCACCAGGCGCGCAAGGCCGCGCCCGCCTTCGACGAGGTGCTGGGCACTGCCCCGGTGCGCGGCACGCTGCTGGACCTGCTGGCGCTGATGGAACCGGGCTTCGTGCGGCACCTCGCGCCGCATTCGGGCGGGGTGGTGCTGAGCGCCCGGCCGCTGACGCACACCTCGCCGCTGGTGACCAGTTCGGGCGGCATCCGCATGCTGACCCTCGACAAGGACGACGCCGAGGCCGCCGGCCTGATCAAGCTCGACCTGCTGGGGTTGCGGATGCTCTCGGCGCTGGAGCGCGCGCGCGAGGAGATCGTGCGGCTGGGCGGCCCCTACGTGGACTTCGGCGCGCTGCCGGACGATCCGCGCGTGTGGGCGCGCATCGCGCGGGGCGACACGCTGGGCCTGTTCCAGATCGAGAGCCCCGGGCAGACGCGCCTGAGCACGCAGCTGCGCGCCCGCACGCGGCTGGAACTCGCGCACCAGATCGCGCTGTTCCGCCCCGGCCCGATCCAGTCGGCCACCGTGCACCCGTACCTGCGCCGGGCGCGCGGGCAGGAACCCGTGCCGGCCCTGATGGAACCGCTGGCGTCCATCCTGCGCCACACGCACGGCGTGATCCTGTTCCAGGAGCAGATCCTGCGGATCGCGCACCGCTTCGCCGGGTACCCGTGGCTGGACGCCGAGCGCCTGCGCCGCACCCTGGGCAAGGCGCCGCCCGGCGAGGCGCGTGACGCCCTGCGCCGCGAGTTCGTGCTGGGCGCCGCCCGCACCGTGGGCGCGTTTCCCTTCGAGTCCGAGGAGGTCTTCGAGTGGTGCGCGGCCTTCCAGGGCTTCGGCTTCGCGGAGAGCCACGCCCACGCCTTCGCGTTCCACACCTACGCCAGCGCGTGGGTACGCGAACACTGGCCCGCCCCGTACCTGGCCGGCGTGCTGGGCGAGGCCCCGGGCATGTGGCCCGCCGCGACCCTGGCGCAGGAAGCGCGGCGCTGGGGCGTGACGCTGCGGCCCGCGTGCGTGAACGCCTCGGCCGTGCGCCCGCGCGCCGAGGACACCCGGCACGTGCGCGTGGGCCTGGGCGGCGTGGTCGGCGTGTCCGACGGGGACGCGCAGCGGATCGTGCTGGAACGCCACCTGGGCGGCCCCTACCGTGACCTTGCCGACCTGCACGCCCGCGTGGAGCTGGAACGCGGCACGCTGGACGCGCTGGCGCAGGCCGGGTGTGTGGACGCCCTACACGCGCGCCGCGAGGCGCTGTACCGCGCGGGCGTGCTGGCCGCCCACCCCCGCGCCGGGCAGCCGCCCCTGCTGCTGCCCGTCAGCGACCCGCCGCCCCTGCCCGAGCTGACCGACGCCGAACGCCTCGACTGGAACCTGCGCCGCAAGGGGCTCTCGGAGGACGGCCTGCACCCCATGACGCTGCTGCGTGCCGCACTCATCGACGCGGGCGCCGAGCCGCTCGGGCGCGTGCGCTCGGGCGCGGCCACGGTCACGGCCGGCGTGATCGTGTCTCGGCAGAAACCCCCCACCGCGCGCGGCTACGCCTTCTTCGTGATCGAGGACGGCCCGCACCGCGCGCAGGTGGTGATCTCGCCCGAGCTGTGGAGCGCGCACCGGCAGTTGCTGCGCGACGCCCGCGCCCTGATCGTCCGCGCGGACGCGGTACGCGAGGGCCTGCACCTGACGCTGCGCGCCCACACCCTGGCCGACCTGGAGATCCCGTGGCGCGCGGGCGGCTACGACTACGCGTGAGGACCGCGCCAGACGAGCGGACCACGGCTTAGACTGCCCTCATGTTCATGAACGCGCTGCTGGCCTTCATTCCGATCAGCCTGCTGCTGGAATACGTCTTCCACGCGCCGCCACTGTGGGTGTTCTTCACGGCGGTGCTGGCGATCGTGCCGCTCGCGGACTGGCTGCGCAAGGCGACCGAACACGTGGCCGTGCACGCCGGGCCGACCATCGGCGGGCTGCTGAACGTGACCTTCGGGAACATGGCCGAGCTGATCATCGCGATCTTCATCCTGATCAGCGGGAACACGCAGGTCGTCAAGGCGCAGATCACCGGCAGCATCATCGGGAACGCGCTGCTGGGCCTGGGGCTGGCGATCGTGGTGGCGGGATTCGCCAACCGCGGCGAGCGCCAGAAGTTCAATGCCGCGAACGCCGGGCAGCTCTCCGCGATGCTGTTCCTGACAGTGATCACCCTGACGCTGCCGGCCATCTTCGACTACACCGAGCAGCTCCCGGCCTTCGCCGCCGACGCCGGCACCCGCACGAACCTCGACGAGAACCTCAGCCTGGGTGTGGCCGTGATCCTGATCGTGGTGTACCTGCTGAACCTCGTGTATACCCTCGTCACGCACAAGGACGTGTTCGCCGTGGCTGAGGGCGGACACGGCCACGGCCCGGACAAGCCGTGGTCGCTGCCCGTCGCGCTGGGCGTGCTGCTGGGCGGCACCGCCCTGATCGCCCTGGAATCCGAGATGCTCTCCGGCGCGCTGGAGGCCACCGCGAGCACCCTGGGCCTCAGCGAGTTCTTCCTGGGGATCATCGTGCTGGCGGTCGTGGGGAACTTCGCGGAGTACATCGCCGCCACGTACTTCGCGCGGCGCGGCCAGATGGACCTCGCCGTGAACATCGGCATCGGCGCGACCGTGCAGGTGGCCCTGCTGACCGCCCCACTGCTGGTGATCATCGGGTATGTCCTGGGCCACCCCATGAACCTGGTGTTCAGCAGTCCGCTGGAACTCATCGCGATCATCGCCGTGGCCCTGATCGTCACCAGCGTGACCAAGGACGGCGAGACCACGTGGTTCGAGGGCGTGCTGCTGCTCGCGGTGTACCTCGCGCTGGCCCTGGCGTTCTACTTCGTCACGCCGCGTGGCGCGGAGGCCGCCGAGGGCGCGGCCCTGGCGCTGCGAAGCCTCATGGGCTGACGCGCTCGGGCGTGTCCGCCAGCGCCTGCACCGCCGGGCGCAGCGCGGGCAGCTCCACCGTGACCGTGTGCCACACCAGCGCCGGGTCCAGCCCGAAGTAGTTGTGTGCCACCACGTTCCGGATGTCGCGCAGCAGCGCCCACGGAACGGCCGGGTGCGTGTCCTGCACCGACTGCGGGATGTACTTGGTCCCCTCGCCCAGCCGCAGCAGCAGGAGCAGCGCCGCGTCCCGCGTGCGCTCGTCCCGCACGAACGTCGCGTAGGTCAGTCCCGAGACGTGCGCCGCGAGCCGGTCGAGGATCTCCAGCAGTTCCACCACCCGGAAACGCCAGCGCTTGGCGCGGTGTGCGGCCGGCAGCGGCGTGGGCACGGCCATCACGTCCACGGCGTCCGCCAGGATCTCGGCCCGGAGTGGCGGCGTCAGCGCGGCCTCCGTCACCACGTCCACCCGCCGCGCCAGCAGCCCCTCCAGCACCGCGCGCGCCCGCATCACATCGAGCAGGCCGCGCGCTGGCCCCGGCACGAAGTCCACCAGCAGGTCGATGTCCGACTCGGCCCGCGCCTCGCCGCGCGCGACCGACCCGAACACCCGCACGCGCGCCACGCCCACCGCCGCCCACGCCGGCTGCCCCGAGCGCAGCAGCGCCGCCACCGTGTTCAGGCGCAGGTCGGGAAACAGGGCGGCCAGCGGCTCGGAAGCACTCACCCGCCGAGCATAGTGCCGCGCGCCCGCGCTTATGCTGACTCCGTGATCGTCGCCGTCGGCCATGACCTGATCGAGATCGAACGCATCCGCGGCATGCTCGCCCGCGAGGGCCGGCGCGCCGAGAAGCTCTTCGCGCCCACCGAACTCGCGTACTGCGCCCGCCTGAGCGACCCCGCCCCCAGCCTCGCCGCGCGCTTCGCCGCCAAGGAGGCCTTCCAGAAGGTCTGGCCCCGCCCTCACGGCTGGCGCGACGTGTGGGTGCAGCGCGACCGCACCCCGGACGGCCCCTTCCCCTTCGCGCCTCCGGTCCTCGGCTACGCCCCCCACATCGCCGCCGAGATGCAGGAGCGCGGCTGGGTGGCCCACCTGACCCTCACCCACACCAAGGAACACGCCTCGGCCGTGGTGGTGCTGGAGGCGAGATAGGAAGCGAAAAGCTTAGTGCTACCCGGAAGCGCAACATACAGGGCGGATTCGGCAGCGGTGGTCGCACTCAACTCTATGTCAACCTCCCCACAAGGGGACGAGCTTCAAAACCGAGGCGTCCCACCCTGTGCCTGACCGAACGCCGTCGCGCGTGGTCCCATCCGCTCGGGGGCGGCCCCTTGATCCTCGTGCTCAGAGGACGTCGGCTCACTCACTCATGGGCGCGCAGCGCGCGGGCGGTGACGGCGACAACGCCCGAGGCAGGAACGCGCCCCCACGCTGACGAGACTCCAGTACCGGCCAGTTCAAACAACGTGGCGACCACCTGACCGGGGCAGGGGGCCGGGGGTGGGGTCACGCAGCCCACACGCTACCCTCCCCACCATGCCCATCCGCCTGATCGCCACGGACCTCGACGGCACCCTGCTCCGCAGCGACCTGAGCGTCAGTCCCCGCACCCGCACCACCCTGGACGCCGCCCGCCGCGCAGGTCTCCACGTCGTACCGGTCACGGCCAGGCAGCCGCGCGGGGTGCGCCGGATCGCGGAGGCGGCGGGATTTACCGGCTGGGCGCTGTGCGGGAACGGCGCGCACGGGGTGCATCTGGGCACGGGCGAGACACTGTTCGCGGCGCACGTGGAATCGGACGTGCAGCGGGCGCTGGCCGTGGCGCTGGCGGCGCGGGTGCCGGGGACGCTGTTCGTGTCAGTGCGGGAGGGCGGCGAGGTGTTCGTGGCGCAGGCGGGCTACGCGCAGCTCGCGCACTTCGAGGACCACAAGCGCGAGCCGGCGGACATGGGCGCGCACGACCTGGACGCCGTGCTGGCCGAACCGAGCCTGAAATTCATCGTGCGCCACCCGACGCTCACGCCACGCGACCTGCTGCCGGAGCTGCGCGCCCTGGGCCTGCCGGGCTTCGCGGTGACGCACAGCGGCGCGCCGTTCCTGGAGGTACTGGCCGAGGGCGTGAGCAAGGCGTGGGGGCTGACGCGGCTGTGCGCGCACCTGGGCGTGCAGCGGGAAGAGGTGCTGGCCTTCGGAGACGCGCCCAACGACGCGGAGATGCTGGCGTGGGCGGGCCGCGGCGTGGCGATGGCGAACGCGGACCCGGAGGCCCGGGACGCGGCGGGCGAGATGACCGCCAGCAACGACGACGACGGCGTGGCGCGGGTGATCGAGGCGCTGCTGGCGTGACGGGGCGCGCGGGAACGCGGCGGGAATCGTCAGCGGGGTGACAGGTGGGGCGAGAGCGCGGGCCTACGCTGGAGCATGAACTGTATCCGCTGGGTGGTGACGGCGGCCCTGCTGACGCTTGGGCCGGGAGCATTCGCGCAGGGCACGGCGGCCACGCCGCCATCCGGCAGCGCGGCGCGCACGCCGGCCGAGCAGTTCGCACTGACGCGGGGCCGGGCGCTGATGCTGGAGTTCTACGCGGTGAAGCTCGACGGGCTGTGGAACGCCTTCACGCCGGACGTGCAGCAGCAGTGGGGGGACCTCAGCGGCTTCCGCGCGTTCCGCCAGACGGGCGTGCAGCAGTACGGCCGGGAGACGCAGCTGGTGAACGAGCAGACCTTCACGCGCGCGGGCGAGTCGTTCTACGTGCGCAGCGCGGTGTTCGAGGGCGCGCCCCAGCAGGTGTGGGGACTGGTCATCGGCTTCACCGGACTGCGGGTCACGACCTTTGCGATCAACCTGCTCGAAGACCGCTCGTCGGATCAGACGGCGGTCGCGCCGGCGCTGCTGGCCGGACGCTGACGCTCACGGACCGCTCTGCCGGGCGAGTTCCCGGCCGCCGTCGCCGCTGATCGAGAAGGTGTACGCGTGCGCCGTCAGGGCCTGCCAGTTCACGCGCTGCCCGGTGCAGGTGTCCGGCAGGTCCAGTTCGGCGGGGGTGGGGTAGCGCCCGTCGATGGAATTCTCGCGGTAGGTCTCCAGCGCGCGGGTCAGGTCGTTGGCGCAGTTCTGGGCGCTGAGCTGCGCCTCCAGGCCGTCGGGCGTGCTGGCCCGCGCCTGGGCCGCCTTCAGGACCTGCACCTGCGCTTCCAGGGCGGCGACGCGGCGGGTCAGGGCCTCGTTCTGGACGCGCGCCTGGGTGTCCTGGCACGCGCCCAGGGCCGGCATCAGCAGGAGGGGCAGCAGGGCGCGGACGCTCACACGGCGCAGCGTAGCGTCCGGGCCGCTCCTGACCCCACCACCGTTCTCACATGTGGACTCATGCGGCACCGCGGCCCTCAGCGGTCGAGGACCGACACGATCTCCACGTGGCTCGTCTGCGGGTAGAAGTCGTGCGGCGTGACCGGACCCAGCGTCCACCCGCGCCGCACGAGGTCGCCCACGTCGCGCGCCCACGTCGCCGGGTCGCACGACACGTACACGATCCGGTCGGCGGTGCTGTCCTGGAGCTGGTCGCGGGCGGCGTCGTCCAGGCCGGCGCGCGGCGGATCGACCACCACGACGTCCGCGCCGATCTCGGTGAGCAGCGCGGCGTCGCCCTGGCGGAACTTCAGGTTCTTCAGGGGCGCGCCCGCCAGGTCCTTGCGGCCGCGTGCCAGCGCCTCCGGGTCGGTGTCGAGCACCGTCACGCGCCGGAAGTGCGGAGCGAGGTGCCGGCCGATCGCGCCGGTGCCGCCGTACAGGTCGACTGCGTGGTCACCCTGCCCCGCCAGCGCCGCCGCGCGCCGGTACGCCAGGGCGGCGGCGGGCGGGTTCACCTGCGCGAAGCCCGTGGCCGAGATGCTGAGCTGCACGTCCCCGAAGTCCTCCTGGATCTCGCTCTCGCCGGCGATCAGCTGCACGCCCGCGCTGAAGCGCCGCCCGGCGGGCACGGCCAGCGACACGCCCACCACGCCGGCGTCCATCAGATGATCGCTGGCGCGCAGGAACGTGCGCGGCTCGCCCGCCCCGATCAGTGCGGCGACCACCTCACCGGTCTTGTGGCTGGCCCGGAACGCGACCTCGCCGGCCGGGTCGAGGGCCGTGGGGTCGAGCTTGCGCACGATGGCGGTGATCTGGGCCATGACCAGCGGATCGTCCTCGAAGACCTGGGCGGCGCTGCCGCGGCGCTCGCGGTAGCCCAGGCCCTGCGGGGTGATCAGGTACTGCGCGGTGTTGCGGTAGTGCCACGCCTCGGGGCTGGGCACCGTGTCGGCCACGTCGTGGCGCAGCTTGCCGATGCGCGTCAGGGCCTCTTCCACGAAGGCGCGTTTGTACACGAGCTGCGCGTCGTAGCTGGCGTGCGCGAGGTCGGCGGTGGGCAGCTCCGGGCCGTCCACGCGGTCGGGGCTGCGGCGCAACACCTCGGCCACGCGACCCTGGCGCACGCCCTTGCCGCTGCGCAGGGTCACGGTCACGCGCTCGCCCGGCAGCGCGCCGCGCACCAGCACCACGCCGGAGTCGTCGCGCGCCAGGCCCAGCCCTCCCGCGACGAGTTTCTCGATTTCCAGCGTGGTCAGGGGCTCAGACATACCGCCCAGGGTAGCGTCCGGACGCAGGCGGCGGGCAGGGGCGCGCGTTAAGGAGCGCGTTAACGCCGGATGTCCGTGCCGGGGCTAGCCTGGGCCCATGACGCCTCCCGACGCCCGGCCCGCCGCGCCGTCGCTCCTGGTCGTGGAGGACGACCCGGGCATCCGCGAGTACCTGTCGCTGGGCTTTCACTACGAGGGCTTCCGGGTGCGCACGGCCGCCACGGGCTCCGAGGCGCTGGCGGAGGCGGCGCGCGAGGCGCCGGACGTGCTGCTGCTGGACGTGATGCTGCCGGGCCTGGACGGCTTCGCGGTGCTGCGCGCCCTGCGCGAGCGCAGCCAGGTGCCGGTGCTGATGCTCACCGCGCGCGACGGCGTGGACGACCGCATCGCGGGCCTCACGGGCGGCGCGGACGACTACCTCGTCAAGCCCTTCCACTTCGGGGAACTGGTCGCGCGGGTGCACGCGCTGCTGCGCCGCGCCCAGCCGGAGCGCAGCCGCGTGCTGAGCTACGCGGACGTGACCCTGGACACCGACCTGCGCGAGGCGGCCCGCGCGGGCCGGGCGCTCGACCTCAGTCCGCGGGCACTGGGACTGCTCGAGGCGCTGCTGCGCCACCCGGAGCGGGCGCTGTCCAAGTCGCTGCTGCTCGACACCGTGTGGGGGCCGGCCTTCCTGGGCGACGACAACATCGTGGAGGTGTACGTGCGCCAGCTGCGCCGCGCGCTGGGCGACCCGGACCTGATCCACACGGTGCGCGGGGTGGGCTACGCGCTGCGCCTGAAAAGCGCATGATCCACGTGGAGGAGGGGCCGGAGCGCGCGGCGGCCGGTGCCCGGCGGTGGGCGCGGCCCGACCGTCCAGCCGGCATGACGCTGCGCGCGCGGCTGCTGGCGCTGCTGGTGCTGGTGCTGCTCGCGGCCTTCGCGGTGGCGGGCACGGCGGTCACGCTGGGCGTGCGCGCGTCCGCGTGGGCGCAGACGGAACAGGCGGTCACGCGCTCGCTGGCGGGCGTGAACCTGTCCGGGGCCGGCGTGGACGGCCAGGACGCGCGGCTGGGCGTGTGGTACCGCCGCCTGTCGGAAGAAGCGCTGGGCCTGCACACACGCGGCGCGCTGATCCTGCCGGACGGCCGCACCTACGGCACGGACTCGGCGCCGACGGACGTGGACGCCGGCGCCCTGGCCCGCGCGCGGCAGGCCGGGCAGGCCGTCAGCGGCGACACGCGGCTCACGAGCACGCCGGGCGGCACGGTGCTGGCGCTGGACGTGCCGCGCGCAGAGGTGGACGCCCTGGCGCGGCACACCGCGCTGCTGTTCGCGGGGGTGGGGGCCGCGACGCTGCTGCTGGCGGGCGTGGGCGCGTGGTGGCTGCTGAGCCTGGGCCTGAGCCCGGTGCGCTCCATGGCCCGCCGCGCCGAGGGGCTGCACCCCGCCGGGCTGGCAGACGCCGACCTGAGCGCCCGGCTGCCGCTGCCAGGCCCGCGCGACGAGGTGCGCTCGCTGGCCGAGAGTGTCAACCGCCTGCTGGCGCGGCTGGAAGACAGCGTGTCGCGCCTGCGCGCCGAGGAAGCCCGCACGCGCGCCTTCGCCGCCGACGCCAGCCACGAGCTGCGCACGCCGCTGGCCGCGATCACCGGCAGCCTGGAGGTGCTGGAGCGCGCCGGTGACGACCCGGACGTGCGCGAGCGCCTGCACGTCACGCTGCGCCGGGAGACGCGCCGCGCCGCCCGGCTGGTCGAGGACCTGCTGACCCTGACGCGCCTGGACGCCGGAGGGGGCCTGCGCCTGGAGCCGCTGGAGCCGTGGCCGCTGCTGCTGGAGACGGCCGAGGCCGCCCGGCACCTCGCGCCGCACCTGACGCTGACGGTCACGGCCGACCCGGACGTGCGCCGCGCCCGCGTGAACGCGGACCGCACGCGGCTGGAGGGCGCGGTGTGGAACCTGCTGCGCAACGCCATGACCGCCACGCCGGCCGGCGGCACCGTGCACGTCGCGCTCAGGAGCGAGGGGCACGCCCTGCGCGTCTCGGTGCGCAACCCCGCCCGGCTGTCCGAGGCCCTGCTCGCCCGCATGTTCGACCGCTTCGCGCGCGGCCCGGACGCCCCGCCCGGCGGCGCGGGCCTGGGCCTGGCGATCGTGCAGGCCACCGCCCGCGCCCACGGCGGCGACGCCACGGCCACGCAGCACGAGCACGACCTGGACGTCAGCGTGACCCTGCCCCGGCTGGAGTGAGGGCCGTCAGCGGATGACCTGACGGGCACGGCTTCCGCTCGGGCGGGGCGGTGTGGCCCAGCGGCGGGACACCGGGGCGCACCCTGTCCCGCCTCCGCGTTCAGCGGGCGCTCAGCATTCGCACGGCGCGTGTTCAGGCCCGGCGCGCACACTTCAACCGTTCCAGCAGAGACAGCGGCCCGGCCATGACGCCCACGGCCTCCCTGCCTGCCGGACCGTCCACCCCACCCGCCACCCGACTCCAAGGAGATCCCCATGACCGTTCGTCCCCTGTTCCTGTCCGCCCTGCTGGCCCTGGGAGCCAGCTCCGCCCTCGCCGCCGGTGGCCCCGCCAGCAGCGGCGCCGCACCCGCGCAGCCCGCCGCACCTGCGGCCCAGCCGGCGGCACCCGCCCAGCCCGCCGCCCCGGCCGTGTGCGCGCCCACCGGCCCGGCCCGGATGGCTCCGGCAGGTCAGCGTCCGCCCACCCCGCCGGTCGGCGCCCCCGCCGCGCCCGCCACCCCGGGCACGGCAGGCCGCACGGCACCCGCCCAGCCGATGCCCCCGGTCGCTGACCCCGCCGGCGCTGCACCGGCCGCTGGAACGGCCAAGCCGACTCCGCCCGCTCCCGGCACGCAGACGCCCCCCGCCCCCGGCGCCGACCAGAAGGCCGCCCCGGCACCGACCGCGCCGGCCGCCGGCCATCCGCCCCGGCCGCCCAAGGGTGGGCCCGGAGCGGCACCGTGCGGCCCTGACGGCGCGCGCCCGGCTCCCCAGCACCGCGCCGGCACCGGCCAGGGCCCGGCCGGCGCCATGGCCCGCCCGGATCAGTCGCAGGCCCTCGCGGCCCGCATCGACGCGCTGCTGACCCGCACCACCAACGCGAAGGTGCGCGGCTACCTCACGGACGCCCGGACCCTGCTCAAGGCCGGGAACCTGCGCGCCGCCCACGCCCTGCTGGACGCCGCCGAGGCGCTCTCGGCTCGCACGGCCGCTCCGGCCACCAAGTAACGCCGATCACGCACAGCAGGGGGGCGCGGTGGAGATTCCACCGCGCCCCCCTGCTGTGCTGCCGCCGGCCTACCCCAGCTGCTTGTGCATGGCGATCTCGTTGCAGTTCTCGAAGAACGCGCAGCGCTGGCACTCGCTCCACACCTTCGGGTGCAGGTTCGTCTTGTCGATGCGCGTGAAGCCGCAGCGCTCGAAGAAGCCCTGCTGGTACGTCCACGCGAACAGCGCGGGCAGGTCAATGGCGCGCGCCTCGGCCTCGCACGCGGCCACGAGCTGCTTGCCCAGGCCGCGTCCCTGGAGGTTCGGGTGGATGGCAAGCCCGCGCACCTCCGCGAGGTCCGGCGCCAGCAGGTGCAGGCCGCACACGCCTGCCAGTCCACCGGGGCGGCTGGCATGCGGCTCGGCGAAGATCAGGTGGAAGTCGCGGATCGTCTCGGCCAGCAGCGAGCGCGAGCGCACCAGCATCTGGCCGCGCGCCGCCCAGTACCCGATCAGCTCGTGGATCGCCTCGATGTCCGAGAGTTTGGCCTTGCGGCCGACCAGCGGCGCGTCCGGGTGGACGTCCGGCACCGCGATGGAATCCAGTCCCAGGAGCGTCACGCCGCGCCCTCCGCCCGGCTGCGGATCAGCTGGCGCTGAGGTCGCGCATCCAGGTGGTGCCGCCGGGCCGCTCGCCCCTGGAGCGGTACGCCTGCACCTGCGGGGCGTCCGGCACCTCGCCCATCACGACGGCCAACGGCACCTGCTGGAAGCCGAAGGTGCCCCAGTCGCCACCCTTGGAGAACATGTAGATCGCGCGGTCGCCGCGCCCCTGCGCGTACTCGATGGCGCTCATGACCAGCCGCCGGCCCAGGCCGCCGCCACGCGCCGCCGGGATGATCGCCGCGCCGCGCAGTAGGCTCACGCCGTCGCCGTGCTCCAGCCCGATCGCGCCGACCGGCTGCCCACCGCGTTCCATCACCCAGTACGTCGTGCCCTCCGCGAGGGTCGCGTCGGTGTCCAGCCCCGCTTCGTGGAAGACGCGGGTGACGGTGTCGCGGTCGCCGCTTTGCGCCAGACGGATGTGTTCCTGTGCATTGGTCATGTGCCGTTCCTCCGGGATGAACGGAGCCGTGGGCGTCCCTGGGAACGCCGTGTGCCGCCGCCTTGAAAGTGCGCGCAGGATACACCGCGACACGCGCGCTGACGAGTGGGTCGTTCATGCCGGGCCGCCACCGCCCAGCGCGCACGTCCACGCCTGCTCGGCGTGAATCCAGCCCTTGGACAGGCCGCTGCGCACCTGCGGGGCGTCCGGCAGCGCCGCGATGATGTCGTCCGGCTGGGCGGGCACGAAGCCGAAGCGCCGCCAGTAATCCCCGGCTTCCTCGCTGAACAGGTACACGGCGCGGTGGCCCAGCAGCGACGCCTGCGTGAGCGCGGACGTGACCAGCGCGCGGCCCAGGCCTTGGTTGCGCGCCTCGGGCACCACCGCCGTCGAGCGGATCAGCGACACGCCGTCGCCGTGCTCCAGGCCGATGCAGCCGCCGGGCACGCCGTCCAGGTCGGCAATCCAGTACGTGCTGCCCTCCGGCGTCACGCTGCCGGTGGTCAGGCCGCAGCGGGTCAGCAGGTCGCGGATGATGTCGAAGTCCTCCGCGTGCGCCTCGCGGAGCTTCACGTGCATGTCGGACAGGGTCACGGCATCGGTCATGGGAACACCTCGGGGGTGGGGGCGGAAAACGGGCACGGCAGCGCGCGTCACGGCGTCAGCGCCTCCTTCGCGGCGCGCACGGCCTCGCGCACGCGGTCCGGGGCGGTGCCGCCGAAGCTGGCGCGGTTGCGGACGCTCTCGGTCACGGTCAGCGCCCGGGCGACCTCGGCGTTCAGCAGGGGGTGGGCAGCACGCAGCTCGTCGTCGGTCAGTTCCCACAGCTGGCGCCCGGAGCGGGACGCGGTGCCGACCAGTCCGCCCACAACCTCGTGCGCCTCGCGGAAGGGCACGCCCTGACGGGCCAGGAAGTCCGCCACGTCGGTCGCCGTGGAGTAGCCCCGGGCGGCGGCGGCGCGCGTGACCTCGGCGTGCCACACGGTCTTGGGAAGCATCTCGGCGTACAGGCGCAGCACGATGCTCAGGGTGTCGTAGGAATCGAACACGCCCTCCTTGTCCTCCTGCAGGTCCTTGTTGTACGCGAGCGGCGTGCCCTTCACGACGGTCAGCAGGCCCATCAGGTTGCCGAACACCCGGCCGGCCTTGCCGCGCGCGAGTTCCGAGACGTCCGGGTTCTTCTTCTGCGGCATGATGCTGGAGCCCGTGGTGTGCGAGTCCGGCAGGGTCAGGAAGCCGAACTCGAAGGTCGAGTACAGGATCAGTTCCTCCGACAGGCGCGACAGGTGCGCCGAGAGGATCGCGCACGCCGACAGGAACTCCAGCGCGAAGTCCCGGCTGCCCACGCCGTCCAGCGAGTTCGCGGTCGGGCGCGTGAAGCCCAGCGCGGCGGCGGTCGCGTGCCGGTCGATGGGCCACGGCGTGCCCGCCAGCGCCGACGACCCCAGCGGCGACTCGTCCATGCGCGCCGCGGCGTCCCGGAACCGGCCCTCGTCGCGCTCCAGCATCGCCACGTAGGCCATGAACCAGTGCGAGAGCAGGATGGGCTGCGCCACCTGGAGGTGCGTGTAACCGGGCAGGATCACCTCGTCCGCCAGGTGCCTGTCGGCCTCCGCGAGCATCACCGCGCGCAGGGCGCGGGTCTTGCCCGCCAGGTCGAGCGCGGCTTCCTTGGTGAACAGCCGGAAGTCCACCGCCACCTGGTCGTTGCGGCTGCGGGCGGTGTGCAGCTTGCCCGCCACCGGCCCGATGCGGTCGCGCAGCGCCGCCTCGACGTTCATGTGGACGTCCTCGCGGTCGAGGCGCCACTCGAAGGAGCCGGCACGGATGTCCGCGAGCACGCCGTGCAGGCCCTCGGTGATCTGCGCGACCTCGTCCGGCGCGAGGATGCCGACCTGTCCCAGCATCGCCACGTGCGCCAGCGAGCCGCGGATGTCCTGCTCGGCGAGGCGCTGGTCAAAGCCCACCGACGCGTTGAAGAGTTCCACCAGACCGTCGGTGGCCTCCGCGAAGCGGCCCCCCCAGAGTTTCCTGTCCTGCGTTGGATTCGTCATCGCTGCATGTCCTCGTACGGCGCGGTCGACACCGATTTGACCAGCACCACCGGCGGCGGGCTGGACGGATTCGCGTGGGCGTAGGTGTCGTCCGTCACCACATACCCGAGTTTTTCGTAGAAGGGCAGGACGTCCAGGTTGAACTGCGACACGGCCAGCAGCACGCGCCGGTACCCGCCCGCGCGGGCCACGTGCTCGACCTGCCACACCAGCGCGCGGCCCACGCCGCCGCCGCGCGCCCCGGGCCGCGTGGCGAGCTTGTTCAGCGTCAGGGTCGCCGCGCCGTCCGGGCGATACCCGACGCAGCCCAGCGCTCCCTCCCCGCTGCCGACCGCCAGGAAGCCGCCGGCGCCGGGGCTGAACAGCGAGCGTTCCAGGTCGAGGAGCGTGGTGCGCGCCCAGCTGGAGCGGGGGTCCATGCCGGCGGCCATCATCACGGCGTGGAAGGCGGGCACGTCGTCCGGGTTCACGGGGCGCAGCGCGGCGCGGGCGACCGTCACGACGCGCCCTCCGGGAGTACCAGTCTCAGTTCCGCCTGCGGCACGAAGCCCAGGCGTTCGTAGGTGGGCCGCCCGGCCTCCGACGCGGTGAGGGTCACGATACTCACGCCGCGGGCGCGGCACTCGGCCAGCACAGCCTCCACCAGCTGCCGGGCCAGCGCGTGTCCCCGGTGGTCCGGGTGGACGTACACGTTCAGCACGTACGCGCGCACGAGGGACGTCGTGTCGGCGTTCGGCGGGAAGTCGTTCCACAGGACGCCCGCCCCGGCCACCACGTCCCCCCCGGCCTCGACCAGCAGGCCGGTGTAGCGCCCGGACGCCAGCGCCCGGCGGTGCCACCCCACGCCCGCGTCGTGCGCGCGGGCCAGTCCGGCCGGGTCGCTGCCCATCTCGGTGAACATCGCCGTGCGCTGGGTCTGGATGAGGGCGGCGTCGTGCACGGTGGCCGGGCGCAGGGTGTAGCCGGGGGGCCAGCTCACGCGCCCACCCGCTCCGGAATCTGGTTCAGATGCCACTGCTGGTGGCGCACGTAGTCCTCCGCGACGAAGCGCAGCGTGACCGGCTCGCCGCCGCCGATGCTCAGGGTGTGGTCCAGGCTGGCGGCGGGCAGAGCGGCGATCACGTGCGCGAGCTGCGTCTGGTACACCGTCCACAGGCCCAGCACGTCCGCCCACGGGCGCTGCTGGTAGCCGCCCGCCGCGACCCACGCGGTCTGGTCGTAGCCGGACAGAGCCAGACCGTCCTGAACGCTGGCCCGCACGAAGCGTGCGTGGTTGTTCACGCCCGAATCGATCAGGTGCCCCACGATCTGCTTGGCGCTCCACACGTCCGGGGCCGGCTGGCTGGACGCCTGCGCCTCGGTCAGTCCCTGGAGGTACGGCAACTGGGCAGCGACGACCTCGCTCAGCGTCGGCATGTCAGACCTGCGCGGGTTCCTTGTCTGCCGGCGCGTCGGCCTTGGCCTTCACGCGGGCCTGGACGCGCATGCGCAGCGAGTTGAGCTTGATGAACGCGCCCGCGTCGTGCTGGTTGTAGTCGCCGCCGGCCTCGAAGGACACCAGATCCTTGTCGTACAGGCTCTGCGGGGCCTTGCGGCCGACCACGGTGCAGTTGCCCCGGTACAGCTTCAGGCGGGCGGTGCCGGTCACGCTGGACGCCACGTGGTCGAAGTACACCTGCAGCGCCTCGCGCTCGGGGGCGAACCAGAAGCCGTTGTACACGAGTTCCGCGTACTTCGGCCCCAGGGCGTCGCGCTGGTGCAGCACCTCGCGGTCCAGCGTCAGGCTCTCGACGGCGCGGCGGGCGTGGTACAGCAGCGTGCCGCCGGGCGTCTCGTACACGCCGCGCGACTTCATGCCCACGAAGCGGTTCTCCACGAGGTCGAGGCGGCCCACGCCGTGCTTCCCGCCGAGTTTGTTGGCCCGCTGGAGCAGGGCCGCCGGGCTGAGCATCTCGCCATTGATGGCGACCGGGTTGCCGGCCTCGAACTCGACCTCCACGTACTCAGGCTCGGCAGGCGCCTCGGTGGGATCGACCGTCAGCTTGAACATGTGCGCGGGCGGCTCGGCCCACGGGTCTTCCAGGATGCCGCCCTCGTAGGAGATGTGCAGCAGGTTCGCGTCGGTGCTCCACGGGTCTTTCTTGGTGGTGGGCACCGGGATGCCGTGCTCGCGGGCGAACTCTTCCAGATCGGCGCGGCCCTGGAAGGTCCAGTCGCGCCACGGAGCCACGGTCACGATGTCGGGCTTCAGGGCGTAGGCGGTCATCTCGAAGCGCACCTGGTCGTTGCCCTTGCCGGTCGCGCCGTGCGACACGGCGACCGCGCCCTCCTTCTCGGCGATCTCGACCATCTTGCGGGCGATCAGCGGCCGGGCGATGCTGGTGCCCAGCAGGTAGTAGCCCTCGTACAGCGCCGAGGCGCGGAACATGGGGAACACGTAGTCGCGCACGAATTCCTCGCGCAGATCCAGCGCGTACGCGGCCACGGCCCCGGTGTTCAGCGCCTTGACGCGCGCTTCCTCGACCTCGTCGCCCTGCCCGAGGTCGGCGGTGAAGGCGACCACGTCGTAGTTCCGCTCGGTCTGGAGCCACTTGAGGATGATGCTGGTGTCCAGGCCGCCCGAGTACGCGAGGACGATCTTCTCTTTGGGGGCGGTGGCCGTGGGGGCGGAATCGGTGTGCGTCATGGCGGTATTCTCCCAGGAGATGAATGAGGCGGCGTCATGGCCGCCCGGCAAAGCAGCGCAGCACCCGGCGCGACCGGGCCGGCTCCTTCATGGCGAAGGGCCGGGCGGATCAGCGTCGGGTGGCGGGGGTCGACATCTTCTGTGTATGGGTATACACGTCGCCGCATAGCTATGCAAGTAGGTGGAGGGACAGGCCTGCCCGGCCGGGGGTGGATCACCGCAGCGACCCATAGCGAGGCGCCCGCCCGGACGAACCAGGGCGGGCGCGGTCAGGCCGGTGGCGCTCAGGGCAGGCGGTAGTTCAGGCCGATGCGGGCGCCGGCGCCCACGCTGACGCTGGCGGCGGCCGCGCCGCCCACCGACACCACCGGGCCCACGTTGCCCTCCACGAACAGGCTCAGGGGATCGGTGATGTTGTAGCGCAGGCCCAGCGTGCCGTGCGGGTACACGCTGAAGCCGCCGCCGTTGCCCAGCACCACGCCGGCGCCCAGGCCCAGGCCGTAGTACGGCGTGAAGCCGCCCAGCGTGGTGTCGGTGCTGAAGTCACCCAGGTAGTCCACGCTGCCGCCGATCGACAGGTTCTTGAAGTTGAAGTTCGTCGCGTCGAGGTTCAGGCCGTAGCGCATCGCCGAGGACGCGGTCAGGTCGTTCTGGTAGTGCAGGGTCAGGCCGGAGCCCACCGAGCCGCCCACGTAGGACGCCGCAGAGGCGGTCGAGACGGCGGTCAGGGCGAGCAGGCCGAGCAGGGTCGTCTTCATGAGAATCAGCATAGGCACGGACCGCGCCATCTGCCAAGCCTCGCTCTTTACGAAACCGCTCAGGGACATTCAGGGGACGTTTACCTTCGGGGTGGCTGCGCGCGCCAGGCGGCCAAGCGCCCGGCCGATGTCGTCCCTGGACTTGCAGAAGGCCACGCGCAGCAGCCCCGCGGGCGCCGCGTGCTGGGCATAGAAGGCCTCGCCGGGGATCACGGCCACGCCCGCCTCGGCCACCAGCGTCTCGGCGCGCCACTGCGGGTGCAGGGCGGTCAGGAAGTACGTGCCGCGCGGCGTGTACACCGTGGCGCCCAGGTCGCGCAGGCCGCCCGCCAGCAGCTCCATGCGCGCGGCGTACTCGGTCCGCAGCCCTGCATAGAAGCCCTCCGCGCGCGCCACGGGCAGCGCGGCGGCAACCGCGGCCTGGAGCGGTGTGGGCGAGCAGAACGATCCCTGCTGCCGGATGCCCGCGACCATGCCGGACAGGCCCGGCGGGCACGCGATCCAGCCCACGCGCCAGCCGGTGGCCTCCAGCCGCTTGCCCGCGCTGCCGACCGTGAAGGTCCGTTCGGGGGCCAGCGTGCGCAGGGACGTGGGCGCGTCTCCGAAGTACAGCTCGTCGTACACCTCGTCGCTGATGATCCACAGGTCGTGCTCGCGGGCCAGCGCAACGATCTCCGTGAGTTCCGCCGCGCTGAACACCGTGCCGGTCGGGTTGTACGGGCTGTTCAGCAGCAGCGCCCGTGTGCGTGGGGTGACCGCCACGCGCAGCGCCCCCGGGTCGAGGAACCAGCCCCGCTCCGGATCGAGCGTCATGGGGACCGTGACCGCGTCCGCGCCGGCCAGCCGCGCCTGCGGCAGGTACACGTCGAAGACGGGTTCGAGCATCAGCACCTCGTCGCCGGGGCCGTACAGCGACAGGGCCAGCACGTTCAGCGCCTCGGTCGCGCCGCTGGTGATCACCACGTCGGCGCCGTCCACGCCCAGGTCCGCGCCCACGGCGTCCCGCAGCGCGGGCAGGCCGGCCGGCGGCGAGTACTGGTCCGCCGTGCCCACCGCGCGCCGGGCGGTGTCCAGCAAGAAGGCGGGCGGCGCGTCGGCGGGAAAGCCCTGGCCTAGGTTCACCGCGCCGTGCTGCGCGGCCAGGCGGCTCATGCGGGCGAACACACTTTCCTGCGAGGCGAGGGCACGCGGCAGCAGTTGTGGCATCCCCGCAGTGTGAACCCGAACGCGCCCGGACCGGTGGGAAAGGTCAGACGACCCGCACCGGGAACCGTCCTCCAACCGCCCGCGGGTACGCTGTGGGAACACGTCACGCCGACCTGAAGCCCTCTTTCCACGTGGAGGAACGCCCATGTTCAAGCTCACGGTGCTGTACGGCCCGCCCACCGACGCTGCCGCCTTCGAGACCTACTACCACGGCATGCACCTCCCGCTGGTGGACCGGATTCCCGGCCTGCGCCGCGCAGAGGTCGGGCGCGTGGTCGGCGCCCCGGACGGCAGCGCCAGCCCCTACCACCTCATCACGGAACTGTACTTCGACGACCTGGCCGCGTTGCAGGGCGGTATGGGCGGTCCCGAGGGGCAGGCCGCGGCCGGCGACATCCCGAACTTCGCCACCGGCGGCGTCACGCTGCTGGTCAGCGAGGTGCTGGACAGTTAGGTGATGGGGAGTCAGGTGCTGAGCGGTCAGGCGGCCGCGCGCTTCTCGGCGGCCGAGCGGACCAGCAGGACCACGCCCAGGCCGATCAAGGCGCCCAGCACGGTCTCGGCGGCGCGGGCCAGCAGCAGCGGCCCGGCCGGGGCGGGGTGCCCCAGCGTGGTCAGCAGCAGCGCCAGCGGCGTGACGAACAGCAGCGTCAGGCTGTAGTTGCGCGTGGCGTACAGCTCCGCCAGGAACTGCAGCAGCACGACCGCCGCCACCCGTACGCCGGCCGGCAGCTCCAGCGCGAGCAGCGGCGCGGCCACCACCACACCCAGCAGCGTGCCCACCATGCGCTCCAGCGCCCGCACGACCCGGCCCCGCTGGTCCTGCGCGGAGATCGGCGCGACGGCCGCCACCATCGCCCACGGGGTGTGCCCCAGGCCCAGCAGCGCGCCGGCCAAGCCGCCCAGCCCGGCCGCACTCAGGTGCCGCAGACCGTGCCACGCCAGATCCTCCTCGCTCAGGCGGTGGGCGGGTGGGTCACTCAGGTCGTCCGGACGCACCCGCTGCGAGTAGCGCGCGCCCAGCACACCCAGACCCACCGACAGCAGCGCACTCGCGGCCGCGACGCCCAGCGCCGGCGCGAACGGCGGGGGCGGCGCCGCGCCCGCCGCAGTGGTCACCGCGAACACGAAGAACAGCGATCCGGCCGGCCGCAGCCCCAGCGCCGCCGCCAGCACCGCGCCCACCCCGGCCACCAGCGCGCCCGCCAGGGCGATGCCCCACGGCCCGGTGCCCGCGTGCGCCAGCGCCCACCCGGCACTGAGGCACGCCAGCAGCAGCGCCGCGCTGACCAGCTGGTGGCGCAGCCGCGTGCCCAGCGGCTCGTGCCTGGCGTAGATACCGGTGAACGCCGCGAAGGCCGCGTACACGACCAGATCCAGGTGCCCCAGCGCCAGCAGCGTGCCCAGCGGCAGCCCCACCCCCAGCGCGATCCGGCCCGCCGGCAGGTGATCCCGCCGCGCCGGACCGAGCGTGACGAAGGGCCGCGCCCAGCGGCGCAGCGTTGCCAGCACGCTTCGGGGTGGGCGCGGCTCCTCCACTGGCGTGCAGTCTAGGCCGCGCGGCCAGGCCCGGCGGCCGGATCGTCGGCCTGCCCAGCCCGCGCGATCACGCCCAGGGTGGGCACCCGCACCAGCGCGGCCAGCACCAGCGCGGCGCGCACGCCCCACACGTTCCCGGCCAGCCCGAACAGCGGCCCGAAACTGACCTGTCCCAGCGCGTCGGCCTGCGCCGCGAAGGAGTTCACGGTGGCGCGCGACCCCGGCGCGAGGCCGTGGTTCAGCCACGCGCTGTAGAGCGGCGAGTACAGGCCGCGCAGCACGCCGTGTACCAGCAGCGCCCCGACCGCCCAGCCGAAGCCCGGCGCGAGCGCGAAGGCCAGCAGCGCCGCCACCGAGCCGGCCAGCACGGCCCGCAGGGTGCGCGCCACCTGCCGGGCGTCCGCGAGGTCCAGCCGCCGCCGCAGCGGCTCGATGAGCGCCCAGCCCAACAGCGCGCCCACCACGCCCAGGGCCACGAACCAGTCGGCGGCGCTCAGGCCGCCGGGCAGGCCGGTCTCGCGGATCAACAGGAACTCGTGCAGGCGGTCGATGGCCTCGGTGCTCGCGCCGTACAGCGCGGCCGCCACGATCAGCGCCGTCAGCAGGGCGCTGCCCCGCACGGCCTGGACCCCGGCCACCAGCGGCGCCCGCAGCGCCGCCCAGGTGTGGCGCTGTGCCCGCGGCGCGGGCCGGAAGCCGCGCTCGGGCATCCGCAGGGCCAGATATGCGCCCACCAGCAGCGCGGCCCCGCCCCCGGCCAGGATCGCGGCGGCAGGACCGCCCCAGCGCGCCAGCCCGGCGGCGCCCAGCACGCCGACCACGCCGGCCACGCGCCCGTACTGTCCGCCCAGCAGCAGCGCGCTCCCCAGGCGCTCCTCGCCCAGTTCATCGGCCAGCCACGCTTCCTGCGCGCCGCTCAGGCACGTGTAGCCGGCCGCGCTGACGACCTGCGCGGCCAGCAGCACGCCGAACACCGGGAACGAGCCCACCAGCAGCATGCCCACGCCCAGCAACGCGCAGCCCACCACCAGCGACAGCCGCCGCGAATAGGCGTCGGCCAGGACGCCCGTGGGCACCTCCAGCACGAACGCCGAACCCTCCAGCGCCGCGCCGATCAGCAGCAGGTCCAGCGGGCTCAGGCCCACGGTCTGCACGAAGTACACACCCTGGAGCGTGAACGCCAGGGCAAACGCGAAGGCCAGACCGGCCTCCATGATCAGATAGACCCGCAGGGGGTCATGGACACGCGTCATTCAGCACCTCGGGGTGGTGGGCGGCGGCGCCTGCCCACCTCCAGAACGGACCATCACCACACTGGACTCTCCCCCACCGGTGACCGGGGCACACCGCACCGCCGCGTCACGGGGGCGCGCTGGGCAGGGCCGGAGGGGAGTCAGTTCAGGATTGACATGGCAGATCACGTCCCGGGGTCGAGACAGTGTCAGCGTACGCTTCCGCGGGGCCTCCAGCATCGGCCACCTGGCGCAGCGGACCGCCGGCCGCGAAGCGGTGTTGCATAACCATGCATACACCCCTCACGCCCAGACCACACATCCGTGCCATACTCCCTTTCTGGAATGCCTAAGCGGACTGACCTGAACACGATCCTTATCCTCGGCAGCGGGCCCATCCAGATCGGGCAGGCGGCCGAGTTCGACTATTCGGGCACGCAGGCCCTGAAGGCCCTGAAGAAGGAGGGCTACCGCGTGGTGCTGGTGAACTCCAACCCCGCGACGATCATGACGGACCCCGACCTGGCCGACGCGACGTACCTGGAGCCGCTGACGCCGGCCTTCGTGCGACGGGTGATCGAGAAGGAGCGCCCGGACGCCCTGCTGCCCACCCTGGGCGGCCAGACGGCCCTGAACCTCGCCATGGACCTGAACGCCGACGGCACGCTGGAGGAATTCGGCGTGGAGCTGATCGGCGCGAACGCCGCCGCGATCCGCAAGGGTGAGGACCGCGAGGAATTCCAGGCGGCCATGAAGAAGATCGGCGTGGAGACCGCCAAGGGCCGCATGGTGCACTCGATGGACGAGGCCGTGGAGTACCAGAAGGAGATCGGCCTGCCCATCGTGATCCGGCCTTCGTTCACGCTGGGCGGCACCGGCGGCGGCATCGCGCACACCTACGAGGACTTCCTGGCGATCACCGAGGGCGGCCTGCGCGACAGCCCCGTGACCAGCGTGCTGCTGGAAGAGAGCATCCTGGGCTGGAAGGAGTACGAGCTGGAGGTGATGCGCGACACGGCCGACACGGTCGTGATCATCACGTCCATCGAGAACTTCGACCCGATGGGCGTGCACACCGGCGACTCGATCACGGTGGCCCCGGCGCAGACCCTGAGTGACGTGGAGTACCAGCGGCTGCGCGACCAGAGCCTCGCCATCATCCGCGAGATCGGGGTGGACACGGGCGGCAGCAACATCCAGTTCGCCGTGAACCCGAAAGACGGCCGCGTGATCGTGATCGAGATGAACCCGCGCGTGAGCCGCAGCAGCGCGCTGGCGAGCAAGGCCACGGGCTTCCCGATCGCCAAGATCGCGGCGCTGCTGGCGGTCGGCTACCACCTGGACGAACTGAAGAACGACATCACCCGGATCACCCCGGCGTCGTTCGAGCCCAGCATCGACTACGTGGTCACGAAGATCCCGCGCTTCGCCTTCGAGAAGTTCCCGGGCAGCAGTGACGCGCTGGGCACGCAGATGCGCAGCGTGGGCGAGGTCATGGCGATCGGCCGCACCTTCAAGGAGTCGCTCCAGAAGGCCATGCGCAGCATCGAGTCCGACGTGCGCGGCGCCTTCGCGGCCATGGGCGAGGAAGAACTGCGCGGCCTGCTGTACGGCAACCCCCGCCGCCTGGAGGCCGTGATCGAACTGCTGCGCCGGGGCGAGTCGGAGAAGGCGCTCTTCGACGCCACCAAGATCGATCCGTGGTTCCTGGGGCAGCTGAAGGAAATCGTGGACGCCGAGAAGGAACTCCTCGACCTCGGGCCGATTGGCGAGTGGAAGTACGAGATCTGGCGTGAGGTCAAGCGCCTGGGCTTCTCGGACGCGCGGATCGGGGAGATCGTGGGGCTGAGCGAGCTGGACGTGCGCGAGCTGCGCAAGGCCGCCAAGGCCGTGCCGGTGTACAAGACCGTGGACACCTGCGCCGCCGAGTTCGAGGCGCACACGCCGTACCACTACTCCACCTACGAGTGGGAGGACGAGGTGCGCGCCACCGACCGCCCCAAGGTCGTGATCCTGGGCAGCGGCCCCAACCGGATTGGGCAGGGCGTGGAGTTCGACTACGCGACCGTGCACGCCGTGTGGGCGCTTCAGGACGCCGGGTACGAGACCATCATGGTCAACTCCAACCCGGAGACGGTCAGCACCGACTACGACACCGCCGACCGCCTGTACTTCGAGCCTCTGACTTTCGAGGACGTCATGAACATCGTCGAGCACGAGCAGCCGGTGGGCGTGATCGTGCAGCTCGGCGGGCAGACGCCCCTGAAACTCGCCCGCCGCCTCGCGGACGCCGGCGCACCCATCATCGGCACGTCGCCGGAGACCATCCACGAGGCGGAAGACCGCGCGTCCTTCAACGCCCTGTGCGAACGCCTGGGCCTGCCGCAGCCCCGGGGCAAGGTCGCCGCCACGCCGGATCAGGCCGCCGCGCTGGCCGCCGAACTCGGCTTCCCGCTGATGGCCCGGCCCAGCTACGTCCTCGGCGGCCGCGCCATGCGCACGGTGCGCAGCATGGACGAACTCACCACCTACCTCGACGAGGTCTACGCCGCCGTCGAGGGCCAGCCCAGCATCCTGCTCGACCAGTTCCTCGAAGGTGCGCTGGAACTGGACGTGGATACCCTGTGCGACGGCCAGCAGGCGGTGGTCGCCGGCATCATGGAGCACATCGAGGCGGCCGGCGTCCACAGCGGCGACAGCGCGTGCATCCTGCCGCCGGTCACGCTCTCGCCTGAACTCCTCGCCCGCGTGAAGGCCGACACGGAACGCCTCGCGCTGGAACTGGGCGTAAAGGGCCTGATGAATGTCCAGTGGGCCGTCAAGGACGACGTCGCGTACATCCTCGAGGCGAACCCGCGCGCCAGCCGCACGGTGCCGTTCGTGTCCAAGGCCGTGAACCACCCGCTGGCCAAGAGCGCCGCCCGCATTGCCGTGGGGCACACGCTGGAACAGATCGGGCTGAGCGAGACGCCCACGCCCGACATGTACTCCGTGAAGGAAGTGCACCTGCCGTTCCTGAAGTTCGCCGGCGTGATCCCCACCCTGGGGCCGGAGATGAAGAGCACCGGCGAGAGCATGGGCATCGACCGCGATCCGTACCTGGCGTACTACCGCGCGCAGATCGGCGCGAAGAGCAACGTGCCCACCCAGGGCACCGCCCTGCTGCTCGGGGACGGCCTGGACGACGTGGCCGCCAGCCTGGAGCACAGTGGCCTGACCGTGATCCGCACGCAGGACGGCACCACGTTGCCTGACCTGCTGATCGACGTGACCGGCAGCCGCCTGCTGCGCACCGCGCTGGAACGTGGCGTGCCGATCGTCAGCACGAAGGAAGCCGCCGAGTGGACGGCCAAGGCCATCGCCGCCGCGAAGGGGCAGGAATTGGGTGTGACGAGCTTGCAGGAGTGGGTGGGCTGATCTATAGGCGTCAACCGATTATATGATCTAACTCGCTTTCAGAGAAAGAAAGATCCCCTGAAGTCTTCAAGGCTCTTTGCGCCATACTATATGCACGAGGAGTCGTCCTTAATGCGCTAGTGTACACTTTTTCAAGTGTTTCCATATACGAGGTTCTCAATTCAAGAACTTGTTCTGTTTCTATGCGCTTGTCTTGCATATCAGTAATAAGGGTCATCAGTTTTTCTCTAACTCTCCACAGCTCCTGGGCAGCACTTGAATGGCTTGCAGCCTTCTCCTGTAAATTTATTTCCTTTAGATATAAATTCAGCCCAAATTGAAGCGTAGCTAGCAAAGCCCCTACGATTGTACCAGTCTTCCCGTCTCCAAAAACGGCCAAAATCAGGCTACCGGTAGTTAGTGCAGACAGCCATATTTGAGAATTAGTTAGTCGATTATACAAAGATAGTTCTAAGTCGGCCTGTTTCTCATGGGTCTTATGCGAATAAGCGGTTCTGCCATAGAGCTGCCTTATTTGCTCAAATAAATTTCCATATTTTATCCTTGCATCCTCCTTAGCTTGGGAAGTAGGAGCCATATACCTCCCTAAACTTTTGTTTCGCACTCCATGGCTTATCGTCAGAATAATAAGAAATAGCCAGAAGAGAGTTATTATAAGCTGCCTCTGCCTTTGATTCAAATGGCCCCTTCCTATAAACACGCTGACCACTTCCCGGAGCTAACCAATAGTCTTGATTTCTATCAAAATTCTTTAAGTACCCGAAAAAGTCCCTCGAAATATAGTCATAATAGAGATAAGATTTATCTTTATGTGCCCAACCGATGATAAAATTGTATGCAAAGGTGTCTATTTGTAGACCACTGATAGCAACGCTATTAGCTCTTCTCCACGAGCGAATCATCCTACAGAGCCTTCTTAAGTTTCCATTTGTAGACAAGTTTCTAGCGTTCAGGGCACTCATTTCTGGCTCTGGATTAGTGATCTGCCAGCTACCTCCACCATTCGTATCAGGATAGATGTAGCCACCCTCGCGGGCAGCGAAAACAGGTACAACTTCAAACCTCATACCATCACTAAAATTAACCACTACAACTTGACCGTCGCCCCTTATAGAGGTATTCGGATACGTTATTTGCAAAGCGCTTCTTACTTCCTGCAAGAGCGCAGATTGCTTATTGCCAGCGTAGGTATTAAAACGATAATAGGCACTTTCAGGTAGAGTGAATATCATGTCCATATCGTGGGCATTGTGAATCGCAGTATCCCTTCCGTAGGAGCCTACATAAAGACTGTGGGCGGTTTCAGATTCTGAGCCATAATACTGCTTATTTAGGCGCCAAGTAATGGTTCTATAACGTTGCGAAATATCTGAGGTATTTGTAATGATGAGGTTGCCACAGAATGATTCGAAGTCGCCGCTGACACCCATAAGTCCTCCAATGACATATTTCCCTTATAAGATTTTGCTCGCAGCAGATTTTAGCATAACCGTTCACCCTACGCTCTCGTAAATGAGCGGAGCACCGCCAGCCCGATCATTCCTAGCGCCTCCGCTTCGGCTTTCGCCCGTGGCGGGCGGGGGTTGGGGGAGCTTTGGCGGTGACGCTTCCTCGCGCCCATGAGATACTGACCCCATGACGCTCCGGCGCACCATAACGCTCACCACGCACGCGGACGCCACACGCGCCGACCGGGAAGCGAACTGGGCCAAGACGCCTCAGCAGCGGCTGGCCGAAGTGGAATTCCTGCGTTTCCAGAGGTATCCCGGTGGAATTGCCCCCAGACTTCAGAGAGTTGTTGAGTTTGTTGAACTGAAGAATCACGGTGAGCGCAGTAAACCCGAGTAAACGAGTAGAAACTACACCTCCTTATTGTTCGACTATCCTCCGCCCTCTGGCCTATTGCCTCCCCTCCCCCATCGCGGCAGCATGGAGCCCATTCTCGAGGGGGGCAGCATGGACAGACCGCTGGCAGGCAGGGTGGCGCTGGTCACGGGCGGCAGCCGGGGCGTGGGCCGCGGCGTGGCGCTGGGACTAGGAGAAGCGGGGGCGACCGTGTACATCACGGGCCGCACGGTGCAGGGCCGGCACCCCGACCTGCCCCAGGTGTCCGGCTCGCTGGAGGAGACGGCAGCCGAGGTCACGGCCCTGGGCGGCATGGGCGTGCCGGTGCCGTGCGACCACCGCGACGACGCGCAAGTGCGGGCCGTGGTGGAGCGCATCGGGCAGGAGCACGGGCGGCTGGACGTGCTGGTGAACAACGTGTGGGGCGGGTACGAGGGCCTGCACCGCTGGGACGAGCGGGGGCAGCGCTGGCAGGCCCCGTTCTGGGAACAGCCGCTGGAGCTGTGGGACGACATGTTCGTGGCGGGCGTGCGGGCGCATTACGTGGCGTCGGCCCTGTGCGCGCCGCTGCTGATCGGCGCGGCGGGGCTGGTCGTGAACATCTCGTTCTTCGCGGGGCAGCGGCACCACGGTCAGGAGAACATCCCGTACTTCCTGGCGAAGAATGCCGACGACCAGATGGCGCGGGCCATGGCGAACCACCTGCGGCCTCACGGGGTCACGGCGGTGTCGCTGTACCCGGGGCTGGTGCGGACGGAGGGCGTGCTGCTGGCCCCGGAGGGCACCTTCGATTTCAGCAACTCGGAGTCGCCTCAGTTCCTGGGCCGGGCGGTGGCGGCGCTGGCGGGCGACCCGCAGCGGCTGGCGCGGTCGGGGCAGGTGCTGGTGGCGGCGGAACTGGGGGAACAGTACGGCTTCACGGACGTGGACGGCCGCCGTCCCCGCTCGATCCGTGCCGAGTACGCGGAGGAGTAGCCCCGCCCGCTGCTGGGCGTTCAGACCATCTCCCCTGCGGGTGTCCGACCTTCGCCCATGGCGGCGCGGGCACGCAGACGCTGCAATGGGGGCATGAAACGACTTCTATTGACGGTGGCCCTGAGCCTCGGCGTGTCCCTGGCGGCGACGGCGGCGGTGCGGGTGGTCGAGGTGCTGGACGCCTCCGGGCGCGTGGTGGCGAGTGGGGCGCTGAGCGGGCACCTGACCGTGAGTGGCAGCCTGGGCGCGGCGCGCTCCGTGCGCGTGAGCACGACCGTGAACGGTGTGACGACCGTACAGGTGTTCACCCTGGCCGGCCCGATCACCACGCAGGCCCCGGAGGCCGAGCGCCTGGGCGTGAGCGTGGACGGACGGGTGCTGTCCCTGGAGGCGGCGCTGGAGCGGGGCACGCAGGCCCGGGGCGGCGAGGACGACGGTGCGGCCCACGACGCCGGAGATGACCACGGTGGCGAAACCGGACGCCACGGAGCCGATGACGGCGCAGCGCACGACGCGGGCGACGACCACGGCGGGGGCGACGGGAGCGGCCACGATGCCAGGGATGACCACGGCGGCAGGGGTGGCAGCGGCGGTGGCGGGCACGACGGCGGCGGGCACCGCTGAGCGGCCGCGCCGTGCGTCCCGTTACTGGGGTAGGGGCTTGGCGGGCACCGCGTACTGCTCCCGTGCGGGCACGCTGAGCGTCTCCCGTTCCGGGTAGCGCAGGGCGGTCAGGTGCCCGCCGAAGGCGCAGCCGGTGTCGATGTTCACGGTGTTCCCCACCCAGCGGGGAGCCACGTGGGGCGTGTGGCCGTACACGACCAGCGCCGCGCCGTGGTACGCGGCGGCCCAGTCGCCGCGTACGGGCAGGCCGTACTCGTCGCGGGTGCCGTCCACGTCGCCGTACAGCGCGAAGCTGCGTACCCGGCCGGACGTGCGGCCGTGGAAGCGCTCGGGCAGGCCGGCGTGCGCCACGACCAGCCGCCCGCCGTCCAGCACGAGGTGGCTGGGCCGTGTGGCGATGAACTCGCGCACCTCGCGCCGGAAGGCGGCCCCGGCCGCGTCCAGTTGCGCCAGCGTGGCGTCCAGCCCGTGCACGAGTTTCACGGACTTGCCGTCCAGCGCGCGGGCGAGTTTCTCCTCGTGGTTGCCGGGCAGGCACAGGGCGCTGCCGGCGCGCACCATGCCCATGACCAGCCGCAACACCCCGGCGGAATCCGGCCCCCGGTCGATCAGGTCGCCCAGGAACACGGCCATCCGTCCGCCGGGCGGCGTGACGTCCGTGCCGTCCACGGCGTACCCCAGGGCGGAGAGCAGGTCGCGGAGTTCGGGGAGGCAGCCGTGCACGTCTCCGATCACGTCAAAGGGGCCGCCCAGGTCGCGGCGATCCACGCGCAGGGGCACGCGCGACACCGTCGCGGCGGTCGCAGCGGCCCCGGAGCGCAGCGTCCACACGCGGCGGAAGCCCTCGTGCGTCAGGCCGCCCTGGGTGCGCCGCAGTTCGCCCATCTGCCGCAGCAGCGCGTCCGTTCCCGCCCCTGCGCCCGCGTGGGCGGCGTGCCGGGCCTCCAGCTCCGGGCGCGGCACGTCGAGGACGATCGCCACGGCGGGCAGGTCGTGCGCGCGGGCCAACTCGACCAGGGCGCGGCGGTCGTGCGATTTCACGTTCGGCGCGTCCACGACGGTCAGCAGGCCGCGGGTCAGGCGCTCCGCGACCGCGCCGAAGGGGGCCGATCCATCGGGCCCCGGCCCCAGCACCTCGTCCGGCGCGAAGTGCCGGGCGGCGAAGGTGGACTTGCCCGCCATGGACGCGCCGATCAGCACCACCAGCGCGGGGCTGGGCACGTCGAGGTGAGGGGGCGGGGCGGCCATGTGCGCCGATGCTCGCACACCTGGCCGCGGCGGGTGGGGTTTTCCGTGGCACGCGCGGGAGCGGGCGGGTACCATCACCACTGATGAAGGCCGCCCTGCTTCTCGGCTCCGCGCTGCTGTGCCTGTCCGCCGCCGGGCTGGCCGCCGCGCCGCGCACGGCCGACCAGTGGTACGCCGCCGGGCAGGCGCAACTGCGGGCCGGGCAGCTCCGAGCCGCGGCGGACGCCTTCGCGCGCTCGGCCGCCCTGAACCCCAGCGCCGCGAACTGGCGCGCGCTGGCCGACACGCGCGTCCGGCTGGGCGACTACGAGGCCGCCACGCAGGCGTACGACCGCGCCATCGCGGGCTACCGGGGTCGCGGGGACAGCGTGACCGCCCGCGCGCTGGAGGCCCTGGCCGCGCCGTACCGGCAGGACGCCGCGCTGTTCGTGCTGAACGCCGCGTCCACGCCCGCGCCCGCGTGCCAGCGCGCCCTGGCGAAGTTCGAGCCGGCCACCGGCGTGTACCTGGGCGCGTACGTGGACGAGTGGGGCCTCGGCGCGGACGGCCGCCTGCGCCTGCCCGCGCCGCTGGACGCGGGGCTGGCGGTGTACTTCCGGTACTTCACGCTGCGCGCCCCCGGTCAGGGCGAGGTCTTCCCCACCCGCTTCGCGCAGGCGGTGAAGGCGGCCGGCGGCGCCATGCACGTCGCGCTGGAGCCGGGGCTGCCGCTGCGGCAGGTCACGGAGGCGACCGTGCTGCCCTTCGCGCAGGCCGCCGCCGCGTCCGGCGTGCCGATCTTCCTGCGCTTCGCCGGCGAGTTCAACGACCCCGCCAACGAGTGGAGCCGCGATCCGGCGCTGTACCGCGCCAAGTTCCGGCTGGTGCACGACGTGATGGCCCGCGTCGCCCCGAACGTGGCGATGGTATGGATGATGATGCCCTCGCGTCTGGAGACCGTGGACGCCTACTTTCCCGGCGACGACGCCGTGGACTGGGTGGGCCTGAGCCTGTACTCGGTGCCGTTCCAGAACGGCGACCGCGCCCAGCCGGGCCTGCGCGTGAACCCGCTGGACGTCCTCGACCCCATCTACCGCAAGTACGCGTGCGCGCACCCCATCCAGGTCAGCGAGTACGCCTCGGCGCACCGCAGCGGCGCGGCGCCCGGCGTGGACTACACGGACTTCGCGGTGCAGAAGCTGCGCGAGCTGTACTGGGGCGCGGTCCTGAAGTACCCCCGGCTGAAGAACGTCAACTGGCTGAACATCGACATGGGCTCCAGCGCCTTCGTGCAGCCCAAGGCCGTGGCACGCCGCAACGACTACACCCTGCCCGGCGTGGACGCCAAGGTCGCCGCGTTCCGCGAGCTGCTGGGCGTGGACACCTTCCGCACGGCCTTCGCCGCCATGACCACCGTGCACGTGCCGCAGCCCTTCCCGGCCCGCGTGCAGCTGCGCGAACCGCTCCAGGGCGCGCTGTGGCTCAAGACCTTCAGCGCGCCCGCCCGCGTGACCGTGCGCGTGGACGGCCAGCCGGTGCCGGTCGGCGCGGCGCTGCCCTACCGCTTCACGCTGCCCGCCACCCTGGCGCCCGGTGCGCACACCCTGACCGTCACCGCCACCGGCGAGGACGGCAAGACCCTGATCAGCCGCGTGCAGCGCTTCGACGTGCAGCCCTGAGGCTCAGCCCGGTTCCAGCCGCACCCGCACCACCCAGTCGCTGACCGCGCGCCGCACGTTCTCCGGTACGGCGTCCGGAAGGCGCGTCGTGTCCTCCGCTGCTTCCAGGGCGTGCACCAGCCGTTCATGCGCGGCGCGGTAGGTGTTCAGCGGTTCGGGCAGGAGTTCGTGCTCCTTTCCACCCCGCTTGAGCGCGATCAGGTCGGCCAGGAACGGCAACCGGGCGTCCGCGTTCAGCACCTCCAGGTTCGCCTCGACCACGCCCGAGCGCATCACGTGCAGGCCGGTCAGCACCGTGCGGAAGGCGTACAGCAGCGGCTTGACGCGCGGCGTGTCCTCGTTGTCCAGCAGCCGCCACTGGTTGGCCGTGAACCCCAGGTAGTGGTGCGCGTGCCAGCGCGTCAGCACGCCCGGTGCCAGGGCGACGAGTTCCGCGTGGGCCGCCGAGGTCTGCACCACCAGCGGCGAGAGCAGCTGTTCCAGCACGTACCCGTTGCGCGTCAGCAGCAGCCGGGCGAACTTGCGGGCATCGTGCGTGACCAGATCGAGGTCCACCACGCCGTCGTCCCGCTCTACGGCGTACGTCTCCGGCACATCGTCCAGGCCGAGCACGTCCCTCAGGGGCAGCACGTGCACGCCCCGCAGATCCCAGTCGCTGTCCGGACTCGGAAAGCCGTACAGATGCGCGCCGCTGACGGTGGCGAACACCAGCGGGAAGGGATGCTGGCGCGCGGCGGCAGGAAGCTGGAGCGGGAAGGTGGTGGCCGGATGCATACCTGTCCCAAACCCTAGCGGCCACGCCGCGGCGCGGCATCCGCCGGGTGGCTCACCACTCCAGCGCCGCGCGCCGCGCCCGGATCAACCAGTCCTGCACGGCGGCGTAGTCCGGGCGCTCGGGCAGGGTGGTGGCCGCGTACGCCGCCTCGAACTCGCGGTGCAGCGCGGCGCGCCACGCCTCCACCTCCGGCCACGGCACCTCGCCGCGCTTGATGGCCAGCAGCGCTTCACGCTCAGCGCCGACATCCAGCAGCACCACGCCCGTCTGCAACAGGTGCGTGCCGCCCATCAGCAGCCTCAGGAGATGCATGGCGTGTTTCCAGCGCACCTGCCCGTGCTGGCGCAGATCGGCCTCGATCCTCCTGAACTGCCCGGCCACGTAGCCGGCGTACGTCTGGTATACCAGCCGGCTCAGGAAGGCGCCGCGCAGGTCGAGCAGGTCCCGCGCGATGGGAGTGGCCGTGAGCACGTGGGGGCTGTACAGCACCTCCAGCACGTTCGGGTTGGCCTTCAGGGCCAGCAGCACGAACTTCCGCGCCTCCCAGTACACCTCCTCGCCGTGCTCGAGCTGCTCGGGTACGCCCTCCAGGCTCCAGTCGTCGCGGGCCGGAGGCAGAAAGAAGCCGCGCAGGTCGGTATCGCTGCCGGCCGTGTCCAGACCGAAGGCGCGGCTGCCGACCACGCAGCGGTACTGCACGAACGGCGCGAGGTCCCGTTCCGCGGACGGCAGCCAGTTCTTGTCGTGGCGGCGCACGCCGAACGTCCGCCGGGGCAGCGCGACCTCCGCACCATCGGAGAAGCGGATGCGGTAGGCGTGCTGGAGGTCGCCGGGCGCCTGCACGACCGTGCCCACACTGCCCACGGGCCGCCCGTCCAGCGCGACCTTCGTGGTGACGCTGGTGCCCACGGGCAGGATCGGCGGCAGACTCATACCGGCACCGCAGGACGCGCTTGCATGGACAGCAGCGTAGCGGGTGGCCGGCCACCGCCGCGCTTGGCCTGGACACGGCCGCAGAAGATGGCAGAATGCCGGTGTCCGTGAGACGTATCTGAAGACCATGAAGCCGAGCCGTCCTGATCACCGGGGGTACCGTATGCGCCATTCGATCAAAGCTGCCCTGACCGCCGCCCTCTCGCTGAGCCTGCTGTCCACCGCCGGCGCGCAGTCCTCGCGCCAGAGCACGCTGGTCATCGGCGGGGATTTCAGCGACCTGATCACGCTCGATCCCGGCGTGTCCTACGAGTTCTCGGGCTCGCTGGTCACGGGGAACCTGTACGACACGCTGGTGGCGTACGAGGGCAACAACCTCTCGACCCTGCGGCCCCGCCTCGCGTCGAGCTGGACCGTCACGCCGACCTCGACCGGCTCGCGCATCACCTTCAAGCTGCGCGACGCGAAGTTCAGCACCGGGCGGCCGGTCACGGCGGCGGACGTGGTGTACTCGGTGAACCGCGCGATCAACCTCAAGACCCCGTCGAGCTTCCTGTACACCGACGTGGCGAACCTGAAGGTCGGCTCGGTCACGGCGACCGACGCCAAGACCGTGGTGTTCGACATTCCCAAGACCGCGAACCCGAACATCGTGCTGGCGCTGCTGACCTTCAACATCGGCGGCGTGATCGACTCCGCCGAGGCCAAGGCGCACGAGACGAACGGCGACTACGGCAGCGCGTGGCTCAAGGACCACTCGGCGGGCAGCGGACCCTTCGTGCTCAACCGCTGGGACAAGAGCGCGCAGGTGGCGCTGGACGTCAACCCGCAGGCCTTCCGCCGCTCGCCGAACATCAAGCGCGTGATCCTGCGCTACATGCTGGAGTCCAGCGCCCAGCAGTCGGCCGTCAACTCCGGCGAGATCGACGTGGCCATGAACTACACGCCGGACGCCTTCAAGGACGTCGCGGCCGCCAAGAAACTCAAGACGCAGAAGGCCGACAGCTTCCTGCTGGCGTACCTGGGCATGAACTCCGCCAAGGGCATGCCCTTCGAGGACGCCCGCGTGCGCGAGGCCGTGCGCTACGCCATCGACCAGGACGGCATCATCTCGGGGCTGCTGCAGGGCCTGGGCCGCAAGACGCAGACCATCATCCCCATCGGCCTGGCAGGCTCCGATGCCAAGATCTACTACCCCTACAACCCCGACAAGGCCAAGGAACTCCTCAAGGCCGCCGGCAAGGGTGACGGTTTCAGCGTGGACTTCTTCGTGAGCACCGGCTCGTGCGCGGGCGGCGTGCCCTGCGCGGACCTCGCCGCGAAGATCCAGGCGGACCTCGCCAAGGTGGGCATCAAGGCGAACATCAAGCAGATGGTGAACAGTGAGCTGCTCACCGCGTACCGCGCCCAGAAGGCCCCGCTGGTGCAGGTGTCGTGGAGCCCGGACTACCCGGACGCCGACGGCAACGGCACGCCTCTCTCGGACTACAACGCCAAGTCGCTGGCGTGGCGCAACGGCTGGCAGAACGCGGACGCCAGCAAGCTCGCGCAGTCGGCCGCCATCGAGACCGACGCCGCCAAGCGCCTGAACCTGTACAAGCAGCTCACGGCGCTGATGGCCAAGGACGGACCCTTCGCGATCCTGTACCAGCCCAGCCGGCCCATCGTGATCCAGCCGAATGTCAGCGGCTTCAACCAGAACGCCAACGGCGACGTGCAGTTCGAGAAGATCAGCAAGAAGTAACCGTCACCGGGAATCCCGCCGTCCTCCTGCCCCGGCGCCACTGCGGGCAGGACGGAGGGAGTCCCCGGCCCTTCATTGCGACAAGGAGTCCGTTTGCTCGTCTACATCATCCGGCGCGTGGCGCTGATGGTCTTCGTGCTGTGGGGGGTGTCGCTCGCGGCGTTCCTGATCTCGCACGCGCTGCCGGCGGACCCGGCGGCGGCCGCGCTGGGCAACAACGCCCGCGAGGAGCAGCTCACGGCCTTCCGGGAACGCAACGGCCTGGACCGGCCGCTGGCGGTGCAGTACGGGCTGTACATGACCGAACTCGTGCGCGGTGACCTGGGCTCGTCGCTGCGGACCCAGAACCCGATCACGGCGGACCTGCGGCAGTTCTTCCCGGCGACGCTGGAACTGACGCTGGGCGCGGTGGTGTTCGCGGTGCTGATCGGCGTGCCGCTGGGCATCGTGGCGGCGCTGACGCAGGGCCGGGCGCCGGACCTGCTGGCGCGCACCTTCGCGCTGCTGGGCGGCGCGACCCCGGTGTACTGGCTGGCGATCCTGGCGCTGAACGTGTTCCACGAGAAGCTGGGCTGGCTGCCGGGGCCAGGCCGGCTGGACGCGTACTCGCTGCCGCCGCCCGTGAAGACTGGTCTGGTGACCATCGACGCGCTGCTGGTGAACGACCGCGAGGTCTTCGTGGACGCGCTGCGGCACCTGATCCTGCCGGGGCTGGTGCTGGGCATGTTCTCGGCGGCGCTGCTGACCCGCATGACCCGTTCGGCGCTGCTGGAGGTGCTGTCGCAGGACTACATCCGCACGGCGCGGGCCAAGGGCCTGACGCGGGCGCGGGTGGTCGCGCGGCACGCCATGCGCAACGCGTCGCTGCCGATCCTGACGGTGCTGGGCACGCTGTTCGGGTCGCTGCTGACCGGCGCGGTGCTGACCGAGACGATCTTCTCGTGGCCGGGCATCGGCGGCTACGCGACCACGTCCGCGATCAGCCTGGACTTCCCGGCGGTGATGGGCGTGACGCTGGTGGCGGGGCTGGCGTACTCGGTCGTGAACCTGCTCGTGGACCTGCTGTACGCCGTCTTCGACCCGAGGATCAGCTACTCATGACGGCCACCGTGACCACGCCGGCCGCCACGGCCACAGGCAACGCGAACTGGCGGCGCTTCCGGCGCAACCCCGGCGGGATGGTCGGGCTGGTGCTGCTGACCGCGCTGGTCGTGCTGGCCCTGATCGGCCCGGTGCTGACCGGCGACCCGACCGCGCAGAACCTCGGCATCCGGCTCCAGGCACCGTCGGGCGCGCATCCGCTGGGCACGGACCAGCTCGGGCGGGACGTGCTGGCACGCGTGCTCAGCGGCGCGCGCATCTCGCTGGGCCTGGGCGTGAGCGTCATGCTCGCGTCGCTGATCGTGGGCTCGGCGGTGGGCCTGCTGGCCGGCCTGCGCGGCGGGTGGTGGGACGAGGTGATCATGCGGATCACCGACATCTTCCTGGCGTTCCCCAGCCTGATCCTCGCCATGGCGATCTCGGCGGCGCTGGGGCCCAGCCTGACGAACGTGATGATCGCCGTGGCGCTGGTGTCGTGGCCCACCTATGCCCGGCTCATCCGCGCGCAGGTGCTGGCGCTGCGCGAGCGCGAGTTCGTGGAGGCCGCCCGCGCGCTCGGCGCGGACCAGGGCCGCATCGCGGGGCGGCACCTGCTGCCCAACGCCGTCGCGCCGCTGCTGGTGCAGGGCAGTTTCGACGTGGGCAGCGCCATTCTGACCGCCGCTGGCCTGGGCTTCATCGGCTTCGGGGCGCAGCCGCCCACGCCCGAGTGGGGCGCGATGGTCAGCGAGACCCGCAACTACATCGGGCCGGCCCCGTGGGCGTCCAGCACGCCCGCCGTGGCGATCCTGCTGACGGTGCTGGCCTTCAACCTGCTCGGCGACGGTCTGCGCGACGTGTTCGACCCGCGCGCCGCGAGGTAGACCGCAGCACCGCAGCCGCAGCGCCCGAGAGTCCAACCGAACAGCCGACGAATCCGAAGGTCCAAGTGGGCGCGCTGAGCCGCCGTTCTTGGGCCTTCGTGTTGGCCGTCGACGGCTCACGACAGGATGTTCACCGCGCGGCTCGCCACGAGCGCCAGGGTCAACAGCGAGATGCCGGCCTGGAGCATCATCAGGACCTTCGCGGCCGGGGTGAGCGGCAGCGTGTCGGTCGGGGAGAACGCGGTGGCGTTGGTGAACGACAGGAACAGGTAGTCCACGAAGGTCGGGTGCCAGCTCTGGCCGCCGTCCGGCAGGGTCATCGGCGTGAACAGCCAGTCGCGCCGCGCCGCGGCCCCGGACTGCCGCTGCAGCGGACCGCCCCGGTCGAGTTCCCAGTACCACAGCGCGTACACGATGATGTTCGTGACCCAGATGTCCAGCGCGTCCACCAGCAGCAGCCGGCCGGTGGCCTTGCTGCCGTGCAGCAGCGACTCGACCAGCAGCAGCAGGGACAGCAGGTTCGCCACGTTCAGCAGCGCGATCAGGCCGAACGCGAAGGTGCGGGCGGTCGCGTGCGACACCACGACATTTCCGGCGGTGCCCAGGTGCAGCCGCCGGGCGTGCAGGCCACGCACCACCGACAGCGGAATCAGCAGCAGCACCTCCAGGCCGGGCAGCAGCCAGTTCGGGCCGACGGTCACGCGTTCGTTGAGGGTCACCTGCAGGGCCACCACGGCCAGGATGGCGACGCGGGCGGGCCAGAACGATTCGCGGCGGATCGCGGACGGCGCGGACAGCATGGCAACCAGTGCAGCACACCCGGGCGGGCGGGAGCGTGAAATCCCGCGCCCGCCATACTGACCGGTATGAACCGCACGGATCGTCTGCTGGCCGTGGTGCTGGAACTCCAGGGACAGTCGTGGACGACCGCCGCAGCCCTGGCCCGGCAGTTCGGGATCAGCGAGCGCACCGTGTACCGCGACGTCGTGGCGCTGACAGAGGCGGGCGTGCCGGTCGTGAGCGTGCCGGGGCGCGGGTACACGCTGATGCCCGGATACTTCCTGCCGCCGCTGCACCTGAGCGTGTCCGAGGCCGTGATGCTGTCGCTGGGCGCGGACGCGGTGCGCGCCGCCTTCGACCCCGAGTACGCGGCCGCGGCCGAGTCCGCCCTGAAGAAACTCACGGCCGCCCTGCCGCACGAGCGCCGGGCCGAGGTCACGGGCCTGCGCGAGCGCCTGCGCGTGGTGCCGCCGGACGAGGGTACGGACGTGGCGGCCGTGCGCGTGCTGCGCGGCGCGGTGCTGGCCGAGCGGAGCGTGACCTTCACGTACCACAAGCCCGGCGGCGATCCGGACGTCCGGCGCGTCTTCCCGCTGTCGCTGGTGTACCTGCACGGCGCGTGGCTGCTGGGCGCCTTCGATCCTGCGCGCGGGGACCGGCGCACCTTCCGCCTGAGCCGGATCGAGCGCCTGATCGTGGAGGCCACGACCTTCGAGCGCGACCCCGCGTGGCGCACTGGCCCGGAACCTGCTGGACAGGGGCGGACCGTGACCGTGCACCTGCGCTTTCCCCCCGGTTCGGAGCGGGCCCTGCGCGAGCGGCCGAGTTTCTTTCAGCAGGACATGAAGACCACACCCGACGGCGTGTCGGTCACCCTGCGCGTCCGGGACGGGCGGGACGTGCTGGCGTGGGTGCTGTCCTGGGGCGGGGCCGTGCGCGTGCTGGAGCCGGAGGGGCTGCGCGAGGCGGTGCGGACCGAGGCGCGGGCCATGCTCGCGGGCTCCTGACCCCGCTCCTGACACAGGGCTGTCACCCGACCCCGGCAGCATGACGTCAGGAGGCACCACCATGCACACCACCCTCGATTTCATCGCCCTGCACACCACCGACCTCGACGCTGCCCGCCGCTACTACACAGGGGTTCTGGGCTTCGAGACCACGCCTGGCCCACCCAACGCAGCGGTGTTCATCCAGGCCGGTGGAGCGGCGCTGGCGATCCGCGAGCCCCTGCCGCACGAACGCACCAAGCACTTCGGCGCTGGGGTCAGCGTGTGGTTCGGGGTGCCGGACGCCGATGCGTATCACGCCCGGATCGCGGCGGCGGGCGCGCAGGTCATCCAGCCGCCTCAGGACGGTCCCTTTGGACGGATGTTCAGTGTCCGGACGCCGGACGGTCACGCCCTGACCTTCCACCAGACGCCGGCATGACGGCACCGCCGCGGCCGGTCACCCGGGGCATGCTCAGCGCCCGAGTTGCTGGAGGATCACCGGATCGGTGATCGCCGTGTCGTCAGCCAGCAGGAAGGCCTTGCTCAGCACCAGCGACAGCACCCGGTCACCGTCGAAGTTCACGTCCGGGCCGCTGCCCTTCCCACCGGGAATGATGCACAGGTACTGGTCGTTCGGTTCCATCAGGATGTTGGCCGAGCCCAGGTGGATGCGGTACGCGCGGCGGTCGCCCTGCACGCGCAGGAAACGGCCGTCGAGCGAGAGGCGGGCGGCGATCTTCAGTCTCGGGATCAGGCGTTTCAGGTACGCGGCGCGGGTCTTGGCGGTCTCGGTCAGGTCACCGAAGCTGTAGCTGTGCCAGTACTCGCGGAACCGTCCGCCGGGGCCGCCGTCCTGCCACGTTGGATCGTTGCCCACCGAGGCCACCCCCACGAACAGGTCGACGTCGCGCAGCACCTCCGAGAGCGCCAGCGGCGGGATCTGCTCCAGCGGCAGCGGATTCACGGGTTGCTGGGTCTGGTTCACCCACATCTCGTAGCTGCCACCGCCCGCGTGGGCGTGGTTCTCGGGGGCGTCCAGCGGGTAGAACCGCACCTGATCGGTGTTGAGGCGCAGGTAGCTGCCGGACTCGGTGCTGTCGGTGCCGTAGTCCTGGCCGATTCCCTGGATCCAGTATTCGGCGCGCAGGCCGTACGCCGGCAGGTCGCGCATGGCAGGCGGGTACGAATCGTCCACCATCAGCCGCAGCCGGTTGCGCCACCCGCGCAGCGCCGCCAGCGCGTGGAACTGGTGCTGCCGCAGGATGTGCCCCGCGAAGCGGTTCGAGTACGTGCCAGTGCGCCGCTCGGCGTCGGTCAGCACGTAGACCTCGCGCCACGCCTGCTTGAAGGGCTGCGTGATTCCCAGGACGTCCAGCCGGTCGCGCCACGCCAGCACCTCGGGCACGCCGCGCCCGATGGGATGCCACAGCTGGATTTCGGCTGCCGGCGCCACGGCAACGGGCGCGCCCTGCACGTCGCGCAGGTCGCCGTCGGCCCACAGCGCCGCAACACCGTCCACCAGCCAGATGAGTCGCCGCGCCACGGTGCCGGCCAGCGGGTGGTGCAGATACCGCTCCGTCCACGCCTCGCCGGGCCACACGCGCGGCTGCACCATCAGGCCGTCGAGCCGCTGCGCCAGCGCCGCCACCGATTTCTCGGCCTCCTTCTGCGCGGCCTTCAGGTCGGCCAGTTCCTCGGCATGATCCGTCTTCACGCTGGCCGGCACACTTTTCAGCGCCTTGCCGCCCCGGGTAAAGCCCAGATGCGTGCCGTCCGCGCCCACGCTCAGGCGCGCCTCCACGTCGCCCAGCACGTCCACGCGCTCGCCCACGGCCGTCAGGCCCAGGGTGGGCACGCCCAGTTCCAGCAGCTCGTCCGGCGTCACGGCCAGCCGAGCGGCCACGACCTCCAGGCCCTTGTGTACCTCCTTCAGCGTTCCCTTGAAGGTCACGGTCGTCGCCAGCCGCGCCAGCGCCGACAGCGCCGCTCCGGACTCGGTACGCGACAGCGCGTATACGGCCGCGTTGGCAATTTTCGGTGCGCGGGGGCCGACACCCGGCACCTTCTTCAGCGCCGACTCGACCACGCCCGCCACCGCCCGCGTCAGGGCGTCGTCTGACGCCAGCGGCACCATCCACAGCAGGCCCTTCAGGGACAGCGCGTTGAACTCGTCCAGCAGCAGGTTCGGGTCGCCGCCGTACTGCATGGGATTCAGGCGGAACGTGCGGGGTCTGGGCAGCAGTGGCAGCGCGGCCGTCAGCACCTCGCGGAACGGGGCCGCGCCGACGGCGCTCAGGTGCTTCTCGGCGTCCTTCAACCACTTCGCGCTGGGTTTCCCTGCCGACGCGGTGCGCGCGAACGCCACCAGCGCGGGCCAGGGCTGCCGCTGCTCCGGGGGCAAGGTGTCCAGGAGGGCGAGGAAGGCGTCCGACCACGCCTCGCCGGGGTTGAGTTCGGGGATGAGGATGAGGTCTGCAAAGCTGGCTAAGCCGTTAGATGCAGCATATCTGCGTAAAGCAGCACGTGAATGGTCAGAAATCTGACCAGCCACATGTAGTCGTCTCAACGTTTCTACATGGGCCGGTATCGCGTAGAAAGAAGGGAACTCCCCCATGCGAGTTAGATGCTCGATGACCTGAAGATGAGTTGCGTCCGACAGACCAGATTCGGCCAGCTTCTCTAGTGCCTTCGTCCTGAAGGAAGAGATGTAGACCTGTGGATACTCGGAGTAATCCTTGGAGATGACCTTCTCGGCCAGTTCATCCGCTTCTGCCGGTCGAAATGGCGGGGTGTAGCTGTAGACTCCGCGCCCCCAGGTCTCCAGATAAAGTGACACCCAATTTCCTGCACGTGGCTCAACTTTCCAGCCTTCCAGTCGCCCGGCCACGCTCCTCAAGGTCGCTCTATACTCTGCCTGCTGATCAGGATAGATCTGATCCACGCACGATTGTGCCAGTTCAAGGGCCTCATTTTGACGATCTGTGGGAAGTCTCACCAGATCGGAAAACGCGACACTTTCCAATCGCTTCAAGTGTGAACTGTGTCCCAACCAATGCGAGACCAGAATTTTGATCTGAATGTCTTGAGGCAGATCAATTCCAGGGCTGTCTTTCCGCAAACTCCACCACCGGTTGAGTCGGGCCTGGAGAGCTAGCTTACGATTGGCGGCAACGCCACGCTTCCATGCGAGGAGGGAGTTTAAAACCGTTTCAATGACCGGATACTGCTCTTTCTCGGGAAACACAACAAGACGTTGAAAAAGATCTGCGAACGTGGACTCATCCAGAGAATCCACGTTCCTGGCTAACTCCTGAAGATCACCTGCCATCCGCCTACCCGCCCACCAGCGGCACCAGTTTGATGAAGGTCACGTCCAGCGGGTGGCCCAGCCGCAGCGTCACGGGCTCGTCCGGCGTTTCAGCCTGCCGGTCGCCCACCAGAACGATGACGGTGCCGCGCGCAAATGCCTCGAGGGCGCGGGCGGACTGCTGTTCCCAGTCGATGCGGTGCGGGCGCGGCACCGTGGGACTGTTCAGGGCACGTTCCATGCCCTCGGGCACGACCAGCCCCCGGAAGCGTTCCCTGGCTCCGGCGTTGTACTCGGTCACCTCGTCGTACACGCGGCGGCGGATCAGGTCGCGCACCGTGACCGTCTCGACCTCGAAGTCCAGCGTCAGGGCGGGTTCGGGGCGGGGGCGGGCGGTCGTTTCGTCGAGGACGTTGACGGTGTACATCATGATTCGCACCTCCAGATTCTGTTCACAGCGTAACACATCGGCAGCCTCATCGTGCCCTATGTCACCATGCCGCTCCTGACACAGGGCTGTCACCCACCCCCGCCATGCTGGAGGCATGAAGACCACCCTCTCCTTCGTGACGCTGCACACCACCGACTACCCCGCCGCCCTGGCGTTCTTCACAGACATCCTGGGCTTCGAGCAGACCGAGACGCGGCCCGGCGCGACCGCCTTCGTGGCGGCGGGCGGCGCGGGCCTGGCCCTGCGGGCGCATGGCGGCCTGACCCCGCCGCTGGGCGTGGGCGTGACCGTGTACTTCACGGTGCCGGACGTGCAGGCCTTCCACGACGAGGTGGTGGCGCGCGGCGCGGTGATCAGCGAGCCGCTGCACGACATGCCCTTCGGGCGGACGTTCACGGTGCAGGCGCCGGACGGGCAGGGGCTCGGTTTCTGGCAGGAACCCGCGTGAGCGCCGCCGCGACCCTGCCGGTCACGCCGCCCTTCAACTTCGGCCTGACGCTGGCGTTCCTGAACGGCTTTCCGCCCATGCAGGGCGAGCAGGGCACCGGGGGCGAGCTGCGCAAGGCCACGCGGCTGGCCGGGCAGACGGTGGGCTTCGTGGTGCGCGCGGCGGACGGTGAACTGGACGTGACCCTCCACCCGGAGCGGACGCTGGATGCCGGGCAGGTGCAGGCTCTGCACGAGCGGATCGCCTTCTTCCTGGGGACGGACGTGGAGCTGGACGCGTTCTACGCGCTGGCCGAGAAGGATACGGCCCTGCGGCCGGTGCTGCGCGACATCTACGGCTTCCACCAGCCGCGCTTCCTGACCCCCTTCGAGGCGGCGTGCTGGGCGATCCTGACGCAGAGGCAACCGCTGGCGCAGGCACGGCACATGAAGCTCGCCCTGGCTGACGCGCACGGCGGCGCGTGGGACGGCCTGCCCGCCTTCCCGGAGCCTGCGGATCTGGCTGAACTGAACGCAGCAGCGTTCCAGGCGCTGGTGCCGAACGAACGCAAGGCCCGCGCGCTGCACGCGGTCACGCGGGCCTTCCAGGGGGTGAGCACCGCCGATCTGGCCGCCGCGCCGTACGGAGAGGTGCGCGAGTGGCTGCTCGGCATCCACGGCATCGGAGAGTGGAGCGCGCTGTTCGTCCTGCTGCGCGGGCTGGGACGCACCGAGCGCAAGGACCTCTCGCCGGACAGTCCGCTGATGAAGGAACTCCTGCGCGCCGCCCGGCCGGTGTACGGCGAGCTGACACCGCAGGACCTGCTGACCATCGCGGACGGGTACGGCGAGCAGCGGGGCCAGTGGGCCATCTCGCTGCGGAGCCGCGCGGCCCTGGTGCCGCACGAGGAGCGTGTGGCATGACCGTGAAACTGAACTACGTGAGCATCCTGGTGTCGGACATGGCCCGCGCGCTGGCCTTCTACCGCATTCTTGGCCTGCCCATCCCGGGCGACGCCGAGGACGGGCACGTCGAGATCGAGGTGGACGGCCTGCGGATCGCGTGGGAGTCCGAGGCGCTGATGCGCGAGTTGAACCCACACTGGACACGCCCGCACGGAGCGGGCCGGATCGGAGTGGCCGTGCAGGCCGACTCGCCTGCCGGGGTGGACGCGGCCGTGGACCGCCTGCGCGCCGCCGGTCACGACGTTCCGGACGCCTTCGACGCTCCGTGGGGCCAGCGCTACGCCACCGTGACGGACCCGGACGGCACGGCCGTGGACGTGTTCGCGTGGCAGCCCGCTCCGGAGGGCTGATCCGGATTCACGCTTCCGACGTTTCCGGACGCCAGTCGACCACACGCCAAAGGCCCTGCGGCCGTCGAGTCCTGCGCTCGGGCTGATCGGCGGGTTCGGCCACGACCCGTGCGGGCACTGTGGACGTCCATGTCGGGCACCCGCGGCATGCCCTGGTCGGCGGCGGCCACGTCCGCGAGCACCGAGACCACGGTCTGCTCGGGCACCGAGGTCGTCGGGGGCATGGACGCATCCCAGAGGCCCTGCGGCGGCGTCGGGACTATGCTGCCCGCATGGAGCGCGCGTGAGCGGGATCGTGTGGCTGGCGCTGGACGGCGTCGGGCATCCGGCGGACGCCCCGCCCGGCAGCGTGTGGGAGCAGGCGCTGCCCACTCTGCGGCCCGTGGTGGACGCGGGCGCGGCGCTGGACGCGACGCTGGGCGTGCCGGGCCTGCCGCAGTCCGGCACCGGGCAGGCGTGCTGGCTGACCGGCACGGACGCCGTGGCCCTGATGGGCGAGCACTATGGGCCGCACCCCGGGCCGACTCTGCAGCGCCTGCTGCGGGAACGCTCGCTGCCGGTGCGGCTGGCGCGGACGGGCGCGCGGATCGCGCTGGCGAACCACTACGTGCCTGCATACTTCGAGGCGCAGGCGGTGGGGCCGCGCCGCAACCGCATGGGCTGCTTTCCGTACGCGTTCCGGGCAGCGGGCGCCGACCTGAACCCGCCGGGCGTGCCGGGCGTGGGGGCCACGCTGGGCCTGGACTACCGCGCGCCGTGGCGGCCGGTGGGCACGCTGGACGACGTGGCCCGGCTGGGCGCGGCGCTAGCGGCCTCGGCGCGCACGCATGACCTGATCGCCGTCGACCTGTGGTTCAGCGACGCGCTGGGGCACGAGGGCATGGTCCCGCTGCCGGCGGACGCCCTGGCGGCCGGGCGGACGTATCTAACACGGGTGGACGCGCTGCTGGCCGGGCTGCTGGACGCGGGGGCGCGCGTGGCCCTCAGCAGCGACCACGGCAACCTGGAAGATCTGCGCGTGAAGGGGCATACCGTGGCGCGCGTGCCGTTCGCCGCCGTGGGCGTGGAACCGGGCCGCCCGTCGAACGTCGTGCAGGGGGGACAGGCCGTCGCCGGGTGGTTCGGGGTGGACGGCGTGGAGATCACCGAATTTTAATGCCAGGCCCCACCGACGGCAGAAGTTATCCACAGGCTTATCCACAGTGGCTGTGGATAAGCTGTGGATAACCCCGCCCCGGCCCGGTGGGCAGATGGGCAAAAAGCGTGTATGGCACGGTGCGAAGCGGCTCTACTGAACGCGGGTTCGCGGGGAGCGGAGTTATCCACAGGGTGCCGTTTCACTGTGGATAACTTCCGCAATCGGCGCCGCGCACGGCCTGCACGAAGGCGCGGACGGCGGCCGCGTCCTTGACGCCCGGGGCCGACTCCAGCCGGCTCACCGCGTCCACGGCCCCCGGGCGCAGCGCCCGGATGGCCTCCGCGACGTTCGCGGGCCCCAAGCCCCCGGCGAGCCACGCGCCGGGTGGGAAGTGGGGGCGCAGCGCCGCCCAGTCCAGCGGCACGCCGCCGCCGGGTTCGGGCGCGTCCAGCATCGGCGTGACGCCGGAACCGCCCGTCCACACGCCGCTGTGCCCTGCCAGATCGGCGGGGCGCACGACGCGCAGAACGGGATAATACGCGGCGACCTCCTCCACGTACAGTCTTGACAGCGGGCCGTGGAGCTGCACGGCGCTCACGCGCGCCGCCTCGGCCGTGCGCAGCACCTCGTCCAGGCCCTGGTTCAAGAACACGCCCACCCGCGCGACCGCCGGGCCGACGCCCAGGCCGGCGTCGCGCGCCACCCGGGCACTCACGAGGCGCTTGCTGACCGGCGCGAAGATGAAGCCCAGCGCGTCCGCGCCCGCCTCGGCGCTCAGCACGGCGTCATGGACGCTGGTGGTGCCGCAGACCTTCACGCGGATCATGACCGGCCCTCCTCCAGCGCGGCCACGCGGCTCTCCAGGGCGCGCACCCGCCGCGTCAGGGCGAGCAGCAGCAGGGCGTAGTGGTCATAGAGCTTGGGGCGTTCCATGCGCGTCTCGCCGGCCATCCAGCCGTTCAGGAGCCGCTCGGCCACCGCGAGCACCTCGTCGTCGGGTACGTCGCGCCACGACCGGCCCCCCAGGATCTCCTGCGCGAAGTTCAGTTCACGGTCGCTCATACACACTCCGATTGAATCCCGCTGAAAGCGGGTGAAATCCGACCAAAGGGAGAAGGAGAATCCACAGCTTCATTGTGGCGCCGCACGCGCGGCGAAGATCTCGCGGGCCGCCCTCACCTCGGCGTGGTGCTGCTCAGCCCACACCCACACGGCGCAGAAGGCCTCGCTCAGGCTGCGGCCCAGCGGCGTCAGGGCGTACTCGACGCGCGGCGGGATCACGGGATACACGGTGCGGGTCAGCAGGCCGTCGGATTCCATCTGGCGCAGGGTCTTGGTGAGCATCTTCTGGCTGATGCCGCCCACGTGCTCGCCCACCTGCGTGAAGCGCAGCGTGCCGTGTTCCTCCAGCACCTCCAGGATCAGCAGCGTCCACTTGTCCGCCACCCGGCCGATCATCTCGCGCACCAGCGCCTCGACCTCCGGCGCGGCCTTCGGCCAGGGCTCGCCGCCGGGAATGGCCGTCATGGATTCCATGGCCGCACCATAGCGCGCCCGGCATGTGACTCTCCGCAGGAGAGTGCCGCGGGTGGGCCATGCGGCCGATGCGCGCCCACGGGCCGCTCTGGCACGCTGGAGCCATGACGCCGCGCCGCGAGACCGCCCTGCACGTGCTGTACACCCGCCCGGGGGAGTCGGCGTGGTACACGCTGGACACGGATCACATGACGTTCTTCGGCGCGAACGTGCTGGAGGTCGTGCGCGCGGCGGGCCTGCCCGGCACATTGCTGCGGCGCCTGCACTTCCGCACCGTGGGCGAGGAAGGCGGCGTGCGCCGCACCGAGAGCGTGTGGCACCTGCACGCCGGCGAGGCCGCCGGACTGGACTGGCGGGCCGAGGGCGCGTGGGACGAGCGCCGGCGCGCGTGGCGCGAGGTCGCCCGCACGCCGCCCACGAACGTGCCGTGGATGCACCCCGGCTGGCACGCCGACACGCTGGCGTGGCTGGACGAGGAACTGACCGCGCAGGGCCGGACGCGGACCGGGGAGCCGGCCGTCCTGAAGCACTGGCAGATCAGCGTCCTGTGGCGCGTGCCCACGGGTGCCGGGCCGGTGTACCTCAAGGCGGTGCCGGCGTTCTTCGCGCGCGAGGTCGCGGTCACGCCCGTGCTGGCCCGCGAGCTGGAGGGCGCCGCGCCCCCCGTCCTGGCCGCCGATACGGGCCGCGGCCTGCTACTGCTCGAGAGCGCCGGCAGCGAGGTCAGCGAGGCCCCGGATCTGGACGCCGTGATGGCACACGTCGCGCGGCTCCAGCAGGCGTCGCGGCCGTTGCTGCCGGCGCTGGAGCTGCGCGACCGGGGGCCGGAGTACGTGCTGGACTGGCTGGACGCCCTGCTGTCGGACGCGACCCTGTTGACCGGGGAGGACGGGGGCTTCACGGCACAGGACGCCGGGGCGCTGCGGGCCCTGCGCCCGCTGCTGACGGCGGCGCTGGAGCGCCTGGCGGCCAGTCCGCTGCCGCGCACGCTGGGGCACGGCGACCTGCACGGCGGGAACATGGTCGCCCGGGACGGCGCGTTCACGCTGCTCGACTGGTCGGACGTGTGCGTCACCCACCCGTTCCTGGACGTGAATCCGGCGTACTTCTCCCCGTGGCAGGTCGATCCGCCGCCGGGCGCCGTGGACGCCGCACGGGACGTCTACCTGCGTGCGTGGACCGAGTTCGCGCCGGAGGACGACCTGAAAGCGCTGTTCCGCGACGCCGTGATCTGCGGCGAGCTGTACCGCGCGCTCGGGTACGTGGACGGCCTGCAGGGCGCGGTGGAGGACAAGACCGAGTGGCGCACCGCCCACCTGGGGCACCTGCGACAGGTGCTGCGGCTGCACCGTGCCCAGGACTGGTCGTGGGCACCGTGACCCGCCCGGATCACTCGCACATCCTGCCGTCGCCGTCCCCGTCGAGTTTGGCGTTGTAGCCGCCCTCGCCGCGCAGCACCGGGGTGCGGCCGGCGGCGCGCGCCTGCGCGCAGTTCGCGTACGGCGTGGTGCGCCGGGACGCCGTGGGCGCCGGAGCCGCGGCCGCGCCCTCGTGGCGGAAGTCGGCGGGATTGACGTAGGTGCCGGCGTGCACACCGCGTTTCGCCGCGCGGGCGGCGTTCTCCTGCGGCACGTAGTCGGTGGCGTACTCGCGGTAGGCCAGCGCGTGGCCCTGGGCGACCATCCAGCCGTTCACGTCCGTGCCGTTCACGCGGCACACGCCGACCGTACGGCCGTAGCGGTCGGTGTCGCGGCGCTGGCACGTCACGGAGCGGGTGCCCAGGAACGCGCGCAGCGAGGCCGCCGCCTCCTGCCCGCAGGCATAGGTCTTCCCGGCCCGGCGGCACGTCTGGTCGTGTTCGGGCGCGTCGATGCCGTACAGGCGCACGCGCGTGCCGGCAACGTCGAGCGTGTCGCCGTCCAGCACGCGGGCCACGCCACTCACGGTGCCTCCCGGAGTGCCAGGAGCACGCCCAGAGGGAGCACGTCCGGAGGGAGGCGACGCCGTCCGGGCCAGCAGCGCGAGGGCGAGTACCACGCCCACGACCAGCAGGATCAGGCCCACGCGCAGGCGGCGGGTGCGGGCCTGGGCGCGGCGCCGGGCCTCCAGGGGCGCGCGGCTCACCGCGCCGCGCGCGTCGGCGCGTGGACGTGCACCTGGGCGGCCACCCCCAGCGACAGCGTCAGGGCCTGCCCGTCCAGGCGGGCAGTCAGGGTGCCCAGCGCGCCGTCCACGCGCTGCACCTGCACCGCCGCCCCCGGCGTGAGTCCCGCGCCGACCAGGGTGCGCAGTTGCCCGGCGTCACCGTCCGGCACACGCGACACCACGCCGTGGTCACCGGGCGCGAGCTGCGACAGCCGCCGCTCGGCCCGCTCGGGCACCTCGCCCTCCAGTGTGGGAATCGGGTCGCCATGCGGATCGTGCGTCGGGTCGCCCAGCCACGCGGCGATGCGCGCCTCGAGCTTCTCGCTCAGGGCGTGCTCCAGTTTCTCGGCCTCCTCGTGCACCTCGTCGAGCGGCACGCCCAGCGCGCGGTGCAAGAACAGCTCCAGCAGGCGGTGGTGGCGGAGCACCTCCAGCGCCACGCGCTCGCCCTCGGCGGTCAGGCGGGCGCCCTGGTACGGCGCGTGCGACACCAGGCCCTGCTCGGCCAGCTTGCGCAGCATGCCGGTCACGCTGGCCGGCGCGACCTCCAGCGCGGTCGCCAGCGCCTGGGTGCTCACCTTCCCGGCCTGCCCCAGCACGTACAAGTGCTTGAGGTAGTCCTCCGCCGAGCGGGACAGGGCGCGGGCCGTCATGCCCGCAGTGTACCGGGCGCCGCTACTGTGGAGTCATGCCGGTGCTGTTTATTCACGGAGTCGCGGTGCGCGCGGAACACGACCCGGAATGGGCGACGGTGCGGCGCGTCACACAGGGCCTGCGGTGGCCCGCCATGCTGTCCACCCTGCGCGCCACCGTCGCGCCGGTGCTGCGCCCGGACGACCCGGACGGCGTGGACATCCAGCCGGTGTACTGGGGCGACCTGGGCGCCCATCACGCGCCGCCCCGGCCGCCCGCGCCGGACCCGGCGGACGGCGGGCTGCCGTCTAGGGACGCGCTGGGCGAGGCGCTCGAGGCGCGGCTGCGGGCCCGCACCCCGGCGGGCCTGTGGCCGGACGTGATCCGCGCGGCGTGGCACGTGGCGCGCGATGTGGACCTCACCGAGACCGCGCGCGGCCTGGCGCCGGCGCAGGCATGGCCGTTCCTGGAGGCCGCCGCGCTCGCCCAGCCGACCGGCGTGGCCAGCGGGCCGCGGCGGCTGCACCTGCCCGCGCCGCTGGTGGTGCAGCGCCAGCGCAACCTGTCGCGGGCACTGCTGACGGTGCGCCGACCGATCACGTCGTTCGTGCCGATCTTCCTGGGCGACCTGCTGGTGTACCTCGACCGGCGCGGCACGCCGCAGGCGCCGGGACCGATTCCGCGGCGCCTGCTGGATGCGCTCGCAAGCGCGCACGCGGCCCGGCAAGGCAGCGGCGAGCCGCTGGTGGTGCTCACGCACAGCCTGGGCGGCGTGCTGCTGTACGACGTGCTGAGCGTGTTCCTGCCCGCCGCGCCGGAGCTGCGGGACGTGTGGGTGGACTTCTGGTGCGCGGCGGGCAGTCAGGTGGGGCCCTTCGTGGAACTGGGCCTGACCGCCGGCGGCGCGCCGGACGGTGCGGACGCCCCGACCGCCGGGCCGCATCTGGGGTACTTCTGGAACGTGTGGAGCGAGAGCGACCTGCTGAGTTTCCCGGCGGGGGGCGTGGTGCCGGGCGCGCACGACACGGCCTTCCCGCTGGGCGGCAACGTGCAGGCCGGGCACCTGGCGTACCTGCAACGCCCGGAGTTCTACCGCGCCCTGGCCGCCAAAGTAGACGTCCACACCCGGCGCTGACCGGCCCATGGAACTTTCCGGCGGGCGGCAGTCTCTAAGGACTGAGGTGACCTTGGATGACCCCCACACCACCCTGCCCGACCACCAGCTCCTGCGGCTGGCCCCGCGAGACGAGCGGGCCTTCGAGGCGCTCGTGACGCGCCACGCGCCCGCGGTCCACCGCCTGGCAGCCGTCACGGTCGGCCCCGGCGCGGCAGACGACGTGGTGCAGGAGGTGTTCGTGGCGCTGCACCGCAGCGTGAAGACCTTCCGCGGCGACGCGCAGCTCTCGACGTGGCTGCACCGCGTGACCCTGAACGCCTGCTACAGGGCGCTGAAAACCCGCAAGACCGTGCCGCTGGAGGACGCACCGGAGCCCGCCGCACCCCACGATCCCGTGCAGGCGGGCGAGCAGTCGGACCTGCGCGAACGGCTGCGGCGGGCGCTGGACACCCTGCCGCCCGAGCAGCGCGAGGCCGTGACGCTGCGCGAGATCGCCGGGCTGGAGTACGCCCAGATCGCCGAGTTGACCGGCGTGGAGCTGGGCACCGTGAAGAGCCGTATCAACCGGGGCCGCGCGGCGCTGCGCGAGTGGCTCACCCGCGCGGGCGTGCGCCCGTGACGGGGGACGACATGACGGACCACGATCTCGACACGCTGTTCGCGCAGGCCCGCGCCCTGACCCCCGCCGACGAGGGCGCCGCCGGCCGCTTCCTGGCCGGGCACCGCCAGCGGCGGAGCCGGCAGCGCACGCTGTGGGCGGGCGGCGCGTCGGCGCTGCTGGCGGCGGCGGTCGTGACGGGCGTGCTGGTGGGCCACCCGGACACCCTGTTGCCCGCGAGCGCCGCCTACGACGCGTACCAGTCCGCCGCCGGAGACGGGTGGTGAGGGGCCTGAGGGCGCCGGCCCTGCTGCTGGCCGCGCTGCTGGGCGCCCACGCGGGCGCGGCCCCGGCCGACGACCTGCTGGCTGCGCTGCGCCGGGCGCAGACGCTGGAGGCGAGGGGTGAGGTGACCATCACCGTGCTGTTCCCGCCGCGCGCGGTGCCGACCCGCACGGCCAGGCGGCTGCCGCGGGTGGCCTTCGTACCTGCGCTGCTGCGGCGCAACTTCACGGTGACGGCCGCGGACGGCGGCACGGTCGCGGGCCGGGCCACCACGCGCTTTGACCTCACGCCCAACCGCCCCGGCGCGGCCCGCTGGTCGCTGTGGGTGGACCGGGCGTGGACCCTCCCGCTGGCGTACGAGGAACGCACCGCGGCCGGCGACCTTGCCCGGCGCGCCGAGATCGTGAAGGTGAACGCCAAGCCCGTCGCGGTCACGCCGCCGGAGCCTGCCCTGCCGGCGGGGCTGCGCGCCGCGGTCGTGCGGGCGCTGCCCGGCGTGGGCTTCCCGCCGGGCTTCGAACCCTCGGGCGTGACGGCCCGCTCGGGCGGCGTGAGCGTCGCGCTGACGGACGGCGTGAACGTGCTGGCGCTGGTCGTGGCGCCCCGGAACGTCAAGGCCGCGCCGGGCATCGCGTCGCGGCGGGTGGGCGGGAGCTTCGTGTGGCTGGTCGGAAACCTGCCGCAGGACCTGCTGACGGCCGCCCTCGCCGGCATCCACGACATCGACCCGGCGGGCCTGGACCCGTTCGTGACCCCAGCCCAGGAGGCAACCCCGTGACCCTGACCCCCCACACCCGCCCGCTGTCGGCCGAGGACGCCGCGCATTTTCTGCGCCGCACGGCCTTCGGCGGCACCGACTCGCAGATCCGCGCGCTGACCGGCCGCGCCGCCGCCGACGCGACGCGCGAGGCGCTGGCCTTTACAGCCGCGCTCGCGCCGGCCAATCCCTTCGATCCGGCGACCGGGGCGACGACGGGCGCGATGCTCCAGCTCACCCGCGCCCGGTGGCTGTACGAACTCGTCTACGGCCCGCACCCGCTGCGCGAGAAGCTGGTCCTGACGTGGAGCAACCACTTCGTGATCGGCACCGACAAGGTGCGCAACCACCCGGCGCTCGCGGGCTACCTGGCCACCCTGCGTCAGCACGCGGCCACGCCGGACTTCACGCGCCTGGCACTGGCGGTGGCCCAGACGCCGGCCATGCTGCGCTACCTCGACAACGACCAGAACAAGAAGGGCAAGCCCAACGAGAACTTCAGCCGTGAACTGCTGGAGCTGTTCACCGTGGGTCTCGGGCCCTACAGCGAGGCGGACGTGCGCGAGGGCGCCCGCGCGCTGAGCGGCTGGACCTTCACCGGCGGGCGCGGGAACAAGAACTTCCTGGAGCCGCAGGCATTCGTGTTCAACGCCCGCCAGCACGACACCGGCCAGAAGACGTACCTGGGACAGCGCGGCAACCTCTCGCCGGAGGACGTGGTGCGCGCCGCCGCCACGCATCCGCAGACGGCGCTGAGCGTGTCCCGCAAGCTGCACCGCGCGTTCATGGCCGACACCCCTGACGAGCGGGCCGTGCAGGGCAGCGCCGAGACGTGGCGGCGCACCAACGGCAACGTGGGCGCGGTGCTGACCGAACTGCTGTCCAGCGCCGAGTTCTACGCCAGCCGGGCGCGGATCGTCCGCTCGCCGGTGGAGTACGTGGTGGGCGCCCTGCGCACCATGGGGCAGCCGGCGCTGGAGCCCAAGGCCGTGCTGAACCTCATGCAGACGGCCGGACGCATGGGGCAGGTGCTCCTGCAGCCCGACACCGTGAAGGGCTGGGACGGCGGGCGCGAGTGGATCAACGACTCGGCCCTGCTGCTGCGCCTGCAGGCCGCGGCGGCCCTGACGCTCGGCCAGAGCGCGCCCACGCTGGACCGCGCGCCGTCCGACCTGGCCCTGTTCGGCAGCGAGCGCTCGGCGGCGGCGGCCGCCCTGACGTCCCTGAACGCCCGGCAGCGCACGTACCTCGCGCTGGTCAGCCCGGAATTCCAGCTGGCGTGAGGACGCTGGGATGAGCCCTGGGCGGTGACCAGAGCCGCTTGTCTTCTGGTGTCCGCTCCCCACCGATGGCCCCGTGTTCCTGCCATCCGCGTTCTGCACCCCGAAGGAGTCCCCATGACGAACCGACGTGATTTCCTGAAACTCTCCGCGCTGGCCGTGGCCGCGACGACGGGCATGCCGGGCTTCCTGGCGCGCGCGGCGGCGCAGGCGGGCGGCACCAAGACGCTGGTCGTGATCCAGCTCACCGGCGGCAACGACGGCCTCAATACCCTGGTGCCGTACTCGAACGGCGCGTACTACGCCGCGCGGCCGACCATCGCCGTGGCGAAAAAGGACGTGCTGACCCTCACGCCGGACCTGGGCATGCACCCCGCGCTGCGGCCGCTGATGCCGCTGTGGGACGCGGGTAAGTTCGCGTGGATCGAGAACGTGGGATACCCGAACCCGAACCGCAGCCACTTCGCCAGCATGGCGATCTGGCACACCGCCGATCCTACCCAGGCGCAGGCCGAGGGGTGGATCGGGCGCATCGCGGAGCGGATCGGCGATCCCTTCTGCGCCAGCAACATCGGCGCGACCACGCCGCAGGCGCTGCGGGCCGCGGACTTCAGCCTGCCCAGCATCGACGGCGTCGACCGCTTCCAGCTGAAACTCCCGCAGGGCCTGAACGCACCCTTCACGGCGCTGCTGGACGCCCCACGCAGCGGCGAGGCCGAGTACCTCGTGCGCGCCACCCGGCAGATGATGACAAACACCGCGCGCGTGCAGGCCAGCGTGAAGAAGTACCGGCCGGGCGCGACGTACCCGGAGTCGGCCTTCGCGGCGCAGCTGCGCGACACGGCCCGCCTGATCGCGGCGGGGGTGGGCCAGCGGGTGCTGTACGTGTCGCTGGGCGGCTTCGACACGCACGCCGGCCAGCGCGCCGAGCAGGACGAACTGCTCGCCACCCTGGCGGAGGGACTCGCGGCCTTCCACGCCGACCTGCAGACGCAGGGCCTCGCCGACGACGTGATCGTGATGGGCTTTTCCGAGTTCGGGCGCCGCGTCGCGGAGAACGACTCGGCCGGCACGGACCACGGCAAGGGCAGCGTGATGTTCGCGCTGGGCCAGGGCGTCAAGGGCGGCGTGCACGGCAGCAGTCCGGACCTGGAGGACCTCTCGGAGGGCGACGTCAAGTACAAGCAGGACTTCCGCGGCGTGTATGCCGGCGCCCTGACGCGGTGGCTGCAGCTGGACGCCCGCGCCATCCTGAACGGGGACTTCGCGGGACCGGCGTGGGTCGCGTGACCCGGCCCGCGTGGGTGCTGCCGGGCACGCTGGCGGCGCTGGTGGTGCTGTCGGTGCCGGTGGCCTCCGCGATGCCGCGCTACCGGCTCCAGGCGATCCCGCAGCTGCACTACGACCGCGGCAACGCGCTGTGGGAACTCGACCGGCGGGTCATGGCCTGCACCTTCTGCCACGTGAACGACTCCGGCGGCGCGCCGTGGAACCCCTTCGGGCAGGCCCTGCAGGCGGCCTTCCGGCAGGACGCGGCGGCGGGCGGGAAGGCGCGGTTCCCGGACGTGCTGTACGCGGTGCTGCGCAGCGGCGACGACGCGGACGGCGACGGCTACCCGGACGCGCTGGAGGTCTACGCGCGCACCCTGCCGGGCGATCCGCACAGCGTGCCGGACCGCCCGCTGCCGGAGCTGCGCGCCGCCTTCGACGCGGCGGGCGGCGCGGCGCAGTACGCTCCGCCCACGCCGAAGCGCTGAGCGGCGGGCCGCCCCGGCACCTGGCGCTCAGTCACCCTGGTCCGGCAGGTGGATCAGGGTGTCCTTGTTCAACCGGTCGCGGCCGCCGCGTTTGGCGCGGTACAGCCGGCGGTCCGCGATCCGCAGCAGGCTGTCCACGTCCGGCGCCTCGCTGCCATGCGCGATACCGATGCTGACAGTCACGGGCGGCAGGCCGCTGTGGATGGCGCGCAGCGTGGCGATGACGCGCGTGGCGCGCCGCTCGAGGTCGTCGCGTTCGGCGGTGCGGACCAGCATCAGGAATTCCTCGCCGCCCCAGCGGGCCACCTGGTCGTCCGGGTCGGCGCACGCGCGCAGCACGCCCGCGACGTGCTGGAGCACGCTGTCACCGATGTCGTGGCCGTAGTTGTCGTTGATGCTCTTGAAGTGGTCGAGGTCGAGCAGCAGGATGCCCAGGCCGTCCGGCCGGGCGTGGCCGCGGCGCGTGCCGGCCGCGTAGGCGGCGTTCATGGCGGCGTGCAGCGCCCGGCGGTTCAGCAGCCCGGTGAGCATGTCGGTCATGGCCAGGGTCGCGTAGTGCGTCTTCTCGCTGACTTCCCGGCGGATCACTCGGCCGCTGGACGTCATCTGACCGATCAGCAGCGCCAGGAACGCGAAGCCCACCACCGGCACCGGTTCGGGCGGGGTGCGCAGCGCGCCCACCACGGCGACCGCGCCGACCAGCAGCGCCGCGCGGAGGGTGGCGGCCCGCAGGGACAGCACTCCGAACCACAGCACCAGAAACACGCTCAGGATCAGCACGGTCTGGGCACTGAAGGGCCCGGCGTTGCGGCTCACGACCCCGATGGAGAGCAGCGCGCCCAGGTCGGCGCCCCAGCCGAGCAGCGTGTCCATACGCTGGGCGCTCAGGCGCAGCGAGCACACGCCCAGCAGCGCCGAGAGCAGCGCCCCGGCCACGTAGGGCCCGCTGGCGCCGCCCTGCTGAATGGCCGCCAGGGTGGCGAAGGTGACCGCGCCGCCCACACAGATCAGGAGGGAGCCCCTGCGCCTCGCCTGGCCGAGGGGCGGCCCGCCTGGCTCCTCCACCGGCATGGCACTCATGATATGGCCTGCACCGCAGGGCGATGGAACGGGCGGGTGCGGTCACAGTTGGCGTTCCCACGTGACCCACATGGGCTCCACGCGATAGCCCAGCCGGGCGTTCACGCGCAGCATCGGCACGTTCAGCACGGCGCCGCCGGTCCCGGCGCGGCTCCGGCCCTCCGCCCGGGCCCAGCCCAGGGCATGCGCCTTCACGGTGGTGGCGACGCCGCGGCCCCGGTGCGCCGGGTGCGTGACGGTGTCCTCACTCTCGACGGCGTGCTCACGGACGCTCAGCCGGGTGCTGGCCACGATCCGGCCGCGCCAGCGGGTCACGAACACGGCCTCCCCGCGCAGGACCGTGGCGCGCAGTTCGTCCCGCGTCAGGGCATCCGGCGTGGTTGCGGGCGTGCGCGGCACGTCGTCCCGCCCAATGACGTGGAGGACATGCAGGTCGTCCCAATCAGCCTCAGGAGCGTCGGGGCGCAGGCGTTCCACTTCGTAACCGTTCAGGAACAGGCGCTTCTCCAGCGGCTGAAACGCGGCCGCGTCGAAGGCGCGCAGGTCGAGATGCGCTCCCCACGATTGCCACGCGTTGCGGAACCCGGCCGCGTGGAAGAAGTGCATGGTCTCGGGGAAGTCCTCGCGCGTCACACCCAGGAGCCGCGTGTACTCGCCCGCCCGGACCGCGGCGGGCAGGTCGCCCAGCAACGCGAGATACAGCGGCGTGAAGGCGGCGCCGTCGCCGGCGAGGTCGAGGCGCAGGGCGTCCGGAGTACTGGGGCCGAAGGGAAGCAGGTGGGCGGTGGCGACCACCGCGTTCCCCAGCACGGCGACCAGTCGACGCCGCGGCTCGGCACTCTGGCGGAAGTCGTCTGAACGGTAAGTCCACAGGCCGCGCACGCTGGCCGTGACCACCCTGGCCACAGCATCCGCGTCGGCATTCTGGAAGGGGCGTAGCGTGAATGCCGTGTTCGCCGGCAGCGGTTCGGTCGCGTCCATACCAGCATGGTGCCGGGCGCACCCCCGGGAACGCGAATCCGACAGCTAAGCTGGATGGCCGAGGCTGTGCATATACGCTGCCCAGGCCCAGGGAGGCTCCGACAGCCGCGCTGAATACTGCCGGCGCCCACCATCCGTACTCACCACGCATTCACAGACGAGCTTGACATGATTACGTATCCGGCGTATTCTGTTGTCACCGGAACGGGAACGCCGTGGTGTGTTCGCAGGCCAGACCGGAGGGACTGAGAAGCCCCCAGCCCCAACCCACCCCGCGCCCCCGTTCCGTTGTGACGGGGGCGCGCCTTTATGGCGCCCGGCAGGTATGGTCGGCACATGAGCCGCGACGCCGCCCTGACCGACGCCCTGAGGTCCGCCCTCGATCCGGCCGGACCGCTACCGCCCTACGCGCAGCTGCGCGCGGCGCTGGCGCAGGCCATCGAGCGCGGCGTACTGCGGCCCGGCGACCCCCTGCCGACCGTGCGCGCCCTGGCGGCCGACCTGGGTCTGGCCGTGAACACCGTGGCGAAGACCTACGCCGCGCTGAAACACGACGGCCTGACCGAGAACCGCGCGGGGGCCGGTACGACGGTGGCCCGCACCGCGTGGACCGGCGGCCTGCACGAGCGCGAGGCCGTGGAACGCTGGCGCCAGCACACCCGTGACCTGCTGGCGGCCGGCGTGCAGCCCGCCGCCCTGCGCGGCGCGCTCGACGACGTGCTGGCCCTGGACAGCGGCGCCCGGCCGGACCGCGACGGTCAAGAAGAACGCCTATAAGTGTACCCGGTACACCAAAGCGAATCGGGGTAGGATGGCGGCATGTCAACCGACGTGCCCACGCTGAGTGTGAACACCATCCGCACGCTGTCCATCGACGGGGTTCAGGCCGCCAACAGCGGACACCCCGGCGCGCCCCTGGGGGCGGCCCCGATGGCCTACGTGGTGTGGCAGGACTTCCTGCGCTTCAACCCGAAGCACCCCGAGTGGGCCGGGCGCGACCGCTTCGTACTGTCGGCCGGGCACGCCAGCATGCTGATCTACTCGCTGCTGCACCTCACCGGCTACGACATGCCCCTGGACGAACTCAAGCACTTCCGCCAGTGGGGCAGCAAGACCCCGGGCCACCCCGAGTTCTTCCACACCCCTGGCCTGGACGCCACCACCGGTCCGCTGGGCCAGGGCGCGGCGATGTCGGTCGGCATGGCCATGGCCGAGGCGCATCTGGCCGCGCGCTACAACCGCGAGGGCTTCAAGGTGTTCGACAACCACACCTACTCCATCCTGGGTGACGGCGACCTGCAGGAGGGCGTGAACCACGAGTCGGCCGCGCTGGCCGGCCACCTCAAGCTCGGCAAGCTGATCTGGCTGCACGACGACAACCACGTGCAGCTCGATACCGCCACCGACAAGGCCGAGTCCGAGGACACCGCCGAGCGCTACCGCGCCTACGGCTGGGAAGTCCTGAAGGTCGAGGACGGCAACGACCTGGACGCGATCCGCCAGGCGCTGACGGTCGCGCGCAACAACGCCTCGCAGCCGACCCTGATCCAGGTGCGCACCATCATCGGCTACGGCAGTCCCAAGGCCGGCACCAGCAAGGCCCACGGCGAGGCGCTGGGCGAGGCGGCGGTGGCCGAGACGAAGCAGGCCCTGGGCTGGGACTACCCGCCCTTCACGGTGCCGGACGAGGTGCGCGCCCACATGGACGCCACCGAGCGCGGCGCGGCGCTGGAGGCCGAGTGGACCGCCCTGCTGGACGGCTACCGCGCCGCGCACCCGGATCTCGGCAGGGAAGTGGACGCGCTCCTCGCCCGCGAGTTGCCCGCGAACCTCTCGGAAGCGCTGCCCAGCTACGAGGTGGGCGGCAAGGCTGTCGCCACCCGCAACGCCAGCGGTGAGGTCATCAACGCCCTGGCGAAGGTCGTGCCGGGCGTGATGGGCGGCAGCGCCGACCTCTCGGGCAGCACCAAGACCACCATCGCGGACGGCGGCGTCCTCGACCACGACCACTACGCCGGCCGCAACGTGTACTTCGGCGTGCGCGAGTTCGGCATGGCCGCTGCCGGCAACGGCCTGAGCCTGTACGGCGGCCTGCGGCCGCTGGTCGGCACCTTCCTGGTGTTCGCGGACTACCTCAAGCCCGCGTTCCGCCTGTCGGCCATCCAGATGCAGCCCGTGACCTACGTCCTCACGCACGACTCGATCGGCCTGGGCGAGGACGGCCCCACCCACCAGCCCATCGACCAGCTCGCCATGCTGCGTGCCGTGCCCGGCGCCCACGTGATCCGCCCCGCCGACGCGAACGAGACGGCGGCCGCGTGGGCCATGGCCCTGGAGTACGACAAGGGCCCCACGGCGCTCGCCCTGTCCCGCCAGGACCTGCCGATCCTGCCGCGCAACCACGCCGGCGTGAAGCGCGGCGCCTACGTCGTGCACGACCCTGAGGGCGGCCAGGCGCAGGCGATCCTGATCGCGTCTGGCTCGGAGGTCAGCCTGGCGATCGACGCGGCGAAGGCCCTGCAGGGTGAGGGCGTCGGTGTGCGCGTGGTGTCCATGCCGTGCATGGAAGTCTTCCGCGCACAGGACCAGGCGTACCGCGACTCGATCCTCACGCCGGGCGTGGCGCGGGTCGCGGTCGAGGCCGCCAGCAAGCAGCCGTGGTACGAGTGGACGCTGGGCGGCCCCGTGATCGGCATGGAGACCTTCGGCGCGTCGGCGCCCGCCAAGGTGCTGTTCGAGAAGTTCGGCTTCAGCGTCGAGAACGTCACGAAGGTCGTCCGGAGCGTCCTGTAACGCTGGCCCTGGCGTAGCCAAGCGAAAGCCCCGCCACATGGCGGGGTTTTTCGTGGTGCACCCGTCGCGATTCGAACGCGAGACCTGCCCCTTAGGAGGGGGCCGCTCTATCCAGCTGAGCTACGGGTGCGGTCATGGCGCCGCCGCGGCCGCGTGCGGGCAGCCGGGAGTATACCAGGGCGCGGAGTGGGCGCGCGGCCCACCCGGGGCGGGCGCGCCGCCTACACTGACGTTCACGGTGAGAGGAAAGTGTAAGCGGCGACTTCCTATACTTGGCTGAGGTAGTCCATGACGAACGCCGTTTACACCATGATCGCGCGCGCCCTCGGGAAGCTGGTCTCGGACCGGGCGGCCGAGAGCATGCTGCGCACCGCGCTGCGTGACCTGCGGCTCTCGCAAGACACCGTGACGGGCACGGACATGCAGCGGGTGCTGTCGGGGCCGCTGCTCGCACGCCTGTCCCCGGTACTCACGCCGGAGCGGGCGCGGCGGGAACTGGTGGCGCTGTCGCGGCAGCTCGAGGCGGCGGACGTGAAGGCGCCCACCCTCTTCACGTTGCCGGGCCCGTCCGCGTCGTGGGAGGAACACTCGGACGCCACGGCGACGCACTGGGACCAGCTCGACCTGGACGTGAACGACTTCGAATTCGACGACCCGGACGCGGCGCTGGTCACGGCGGGGCAGACGTACGACCTGGACTCGCCACTGGGGCAGGAGGAACTGCTGCAGAACCTGGGGCGCCTCAGCGGCGTGCAGGGCGTGATGGTGTGCCGCGCGAACGGCGAGGTGCTGCGGGTCCGGGCGATCCGGGACGCGGCCGGACTGGGCGCGGTCGTGGCGGCGAGCGCGCTGCTCTTCCAGCAGCGGGGGCTGCGGCTGATGTCGGCGGAACTGGGCGGCCGGACGGTGTGCATGCGCCCGCTGGGCGCGCACTGCGTGGCGGTCATCGTGAACTCTCAATCCAATGTGGGGCGGTTACTTGTGGAACTCCAGCACTTAAGGGCGGCGGCATGAACCGGACTCCTCACGGGTGGGCGCGGGTGCCGGTGCTGGCCGCGGCGCTGCTGGGCACCGCCGGCGCACAGGATCTGGGCGCGTACCGGCAGCTGGCCGGCAACTTGGACGGCGCGGTGCGGGCGCGCGCCGAGTCGGCCCAGGCGGCCCTCGCGCGGCTGGACGCAGCCACGCAGGCCCTGACGCTGCTCAAACCCACGCTGCGTAACCGGCAGCTCGCGGCCGGACTGGACGACGCGATGTCCAGCGCGCGGGCGGCCCTGGCCAGGACGCCGGCCGAGCTGGAAGCGCAGGTGATGCTGGCGCGCGGCCTGATGCGCAAGGCGCTGTACGACCAGACGCTCGCGCAGCTGGTGGCCGGTCCCGCGAACGGCACGGCGCAGTTGCAGCTGCTCACACGGGAATTCGGCCTCAGTCCCGAGGGCACGAAGGCCGTGATGACGGAGAACAAGACCGGGCACGCGGAGCGGGTCGCGTGGCGGCTCCAGCGCGCGGCGGCCTCGCGCGTGCTGTCGTCCCTGAAGGCCACGCGCCCCGAGCGCACCACGGCGTCGTACGTCAGCCTGGCGCGGGCCACGAGCTGGTTTACCGTGCTGCAGGACACCGCGGGCAGCAGCGGCCTGAAGGTCTCGCAGTTCGGGGACGCGCTGCGGCAGCTGACGTCCGGGCAGACCACGGAACTCGCGGCCTCGCTGGGGGTGCTGCGTCAGGGCGCGTCGGCGCTGGTGGCCAGCCTGGTGCCGGAACCGCGCGCGATCACGCGCCGCCCGCAGGCGTCGGGCGGCGACGCCACGCCGGCCGTGGTGGTGCGCGCCCCCGTGGCGGTGGACAGCGCGCGCAGCAGCGTGGCGGGCACCCCCGTGACGGCCGGAATCACGCAGTCGGCGGACGCCTCGCCGCTGTACGCGGCGCTGGGCCGCGCCCTCGCGGCGGCCGGGCACGGCGACAACGCGGCGGCCCGCACGGAACTGGCGCGCGCGACCGTGGCGCTGGCCGACGTGCCGGCGTCGCTGCGCACCGCGCGCGGGTACACGGACCTGGTGTTCAACATCACGGCCGCGCAGTCCCGCACGGCGCTGCGCGTGTCGGACGTGCAGGCGCTGATCGGGCAGGCCGCGAACCTGGAAGCGGCCGCGGCAGGTCGGGCACCAAGCACGCTGGACGCCGTGTCGGGCAGCGTGGCGCGGTCGTTCAGCGGCTGGCTGCGCGTGCTGGTGTTCCTGCTGCTGGCCGCGCTGGCGGCCGTGCCGCTGTACCTGCTGAACCTCGCCTTCGGCGCGCGCAACACCTACTGGCGGGCCGTGATGGTCGGGACCGGGCTCCTGCTGCTGCCGGTGTTCCTGGAGGGCGTGTTCGGCCTGCTGGGCGCGCTGGGCGACGTGTCGGGCGCGGGCGCGCTGCGGGGAGCGGCGAACGTCACGCTGTCGCAGGGCGCGTACGGCCTGCCCGTGTGGGCGCTGCTGTGCGCCGTGGCGATCGCCCTGATGTCGTACGGCTTCCGGGGTCTGTGCCAGCAGTTCGGGCTGATGGGCAGCGTCGGCGCGGCGCGCCACCCCACGCAGAGCGGCCTGGAATGGGATGAGGACCTGTGACAGGCGGCGCGCCGTCCGGCCTGAACCGCATTCCCCTGCAGATGCTGGGAGACCTGGTCTCCCCGCGCGCCCTGGAACGCATCCTGCAGGACGCGTCCGAGGCGCGCGGCCTGAGCTGGGCGGACCTTGACGCGCCCACCCTGGAGGACATCCTCAAGAAGGAGGTCTTCAAGCGCCTGCAGCTGACCATTCCCGCCCCGCTGGCAAAAAAGCGCGTGTCGGACGTCCTGAACGAGCTGATGAAGACCACGCAGGAGCGCGGCGCGGCGGCGCCCGCCGTGAGTTCCCTGCAGGGCGTGGAGGAGGGCGCGCGCAAGTTCGCGCTGTACTTCGACTGGCCGGAAACGCAGCGTCTGCGCAGCCTGCTGGTCGTGGCCCGCCAGGAGGAACACCAGGGCCGGGACGTGACGGCGCTGGTGCAAGAAGGGCAGGACCTCGTCGCGCAGCTCGAGCGCCGCTTGCAGGAGAGCCTGGTGGCGCAGGCGCAGGACCTCGCGGAGATGCGCGCGGCCTTCGCGCGGGTGCAGGGCATGGGCAGCCGCGAGGTGCGGCGCCTGGAGACCCTGATCGGCCAGATCGACGAGGCGCAGTCGCAGGGCACGCTGCTGCCCGCCGAGGTGGAGCGCGCGCGCAACCTGACATTCTCGCTGCGCAAGCTGCTGGAGTCGTCGGTGGTGCAGACGGTCGGCAGCGGCGCGCCCCCGCCGGAACTCGACCCGGACGCGCAGGCACGCGTGCTGGCGCTGGAGCAGGAGCACGCCGCGCAGCAGCTCGCGGCGTTGCAGCGGGATTTCGCGCCGCTGCTGGACGCCCGCCCGGACCTGCAGGCCCGGCAGTCGCAGCTGGTGGACGGGCAGCGAGGGGGCCACGTCACCACGGCCGAGGTGGGCGAGTGGCGCGGGCAACTGCTGCTGGCCCGCGACGAGGTGCTGACCGAGCAGCGCGCGGCCTTCGCGAACCTCGAGGCGCAGCTCCAGCCGCACACCGAGTCCGGCGACCTCGCCATGGGCGTGCGGGTGCTGCTCGACACCGCCCGCCAGACGCTGGCGCTGGGCAATCTGGCGACCGACGCGCTGCGGGAACTGCACGACATGAGCGAGACGCTGGGCGACGGCCACGTGGACGGCAGCCGGCTTGCCACGCAGCAGGAGCTGCTGGACCTGGAGCGTTCGGTGCGGGCGCTGCCGGCCGCAATGGCGGAACTCGAGCCACTGCTCGCGCAGGCGCGCGCGCGCTTCGCGCAGGGTGACGATCCGGAACTGGCGCCGCTGTGGACCCTGCTGGAACGGCACATGGGCGCCGCCGCCCAGGAACGCGACGCCTTCGATGCCCGCGCCGACGTGGTGATCGACGAATACGCGCCCCTGCGGCACCTGGCGGGCGAGACCACCCAGAAGCTGGGCCGGCTGGCCGACAGCCTGCGCGCGCAGCGCAGACTCGGCAGCATGAGCGCGCCCGCGCTGGCGCGCTACGGGCAGTCGCTGCTGGAGGCCGAGGCGCTGCTGGCCGAGGCGAAGGCGGAATTCCGCGCCGCCCAGGAGGTCACGTCCACCTTCGGGGAGGACGCCCTGAGCGGCCTGCTGGACGTGTTCGACCTGGGCGGGGACGCAAGTGCCGACCCCGCTCCGCCCGCCACACCCCCGGCGCCACCGGCCCCTCCAGCCCCCGCGTCGGTCCACGACCTGCTCGCGGGCCTGGGGACGTTCGGAGCGCCGGCCCCTGCCGCCCTCCCGGCGGATGCGTGGACCGTGCGGGACGGCCGCGTGACGGGCGGAGCGACCGATCCGGCCGCGACTGGCGTGGCGGCGCTGCTGACGCAGGCGGACGCGCTGGGACTGAACCGGCTGGACATGGCCGACGCCCTGAGCGTGTGGTCGGCCCGGCGCTCCGGCAGCGGCTGGCGGGTGGGCCGCGCCGAGAGCTGGGACGCGCTGGACCAGCGCACGGGCGCGTGGCTGGACGGCGCGTGATCCCCGGCGCCCGGATACCCTGAGCGGCACGCTGACGGGGGCGGCATACTGACGGCGTGAACGCTTTTCCCCTCGCACCGGGTGAGGTGCGGACGCTGGTGGGTGACGGCGCGCAGCGCGACCTCGGGGCGGCGCTGGCCGCGGCCCTGCCGGCCGGCGGCGTCCTCTTTCTAGAGGGCGAACTCGGCGCCGGCAAGACCACGCTGACGCAGGGCCTGGTCGCGGCGCTGGGCTTCACGGACACCGTGACCAGCCCGACCTACGCGCTGATGCACGTCTACCCCACGCCCGGCGGCGGCGTGCTGCACGTGGACGCCTACCGCGTGCGGGACGTGGCAGAACTGTTCGAGATGGACTTAGAGGCCCTGGTGGAGGGCAGCCGCGTGAGCGTCATCGAGTGGGGCGAGGGCCTGTATGCCGAGTGGCCGGACGCGCCCGTCCTGCGCCTGGAGCACGTGGACACCTCGGGGGACGAGCGGCGGATCACGCGCCTGCGGTAGGGGCGACGAACCTGAAACAATGGCGGCATGTGGACGCTGATTCTGAACTGCGGGAGCAGCAGCGTGAAGGTGGCGCTGCTGAGTCCCGGCGACGGCCGGGTGGCCCTGAGCGGGCTGGCCGAACGGCTCGGCTCGGAGGGCGCGGCGCTCCGGCTGGACGTGCAGGGAGAACGGCGCGTCCTGGCGCTGGGCACCGGCAGCTATGCGGAGGCCTTCGCCGCCCTGCTCGGTGAACTGGACGCCCTGGGCCTGCGCGCCGACGTGCGGGCGGTCGGGCACCGCGTCGTGCACGGCGGGGAGGCCTTCAGCGCCCCGGCGCTGATCACGCCCGAGGTGCTGGACGCCATCCGGGCGTGCTCGGCGCTGGCGCCGCTGCACAATCCGGCGAACGTCGCGGGCATCGAGGCGGCGCGCGCGGCGTTTCCGGGCCTGCCGCAGGTGGCGGTGTTCGACACCGCGTTCCACCAGACCATGCCAGAAGTCGCGTACCGCTACGCGGTGCCGGACGCATGGTACCGGCAGCACGCCGTGCGGCGCTACGGCTTCCACGGCACGTCGCACGCCTACGTGGCGCAGGAGGCCGCGGCGATGCTGGAGCGCCCGCTGGCCGAGCTGAACGTGGTCACCGCGCACCTGGGCAACGGCTGCTCGGTGTGCGCGGTGCAGGGCGGCCGCTCGGTGGACACCAGCATGGGCCTCACGCCACTGGAGGGCCTGGTGATGGGCACCCGCAGCGGCGACGTCGACCCGGGCCTGCACGACTTCATCGCCCGGCAGGCGGGCCTCAGCCTGGACCAGGTGACGGCCGCCCTGAACCGCGAGAGCGGCCTGGCGGGCCTCAGCGGGGTCAGCAACGACCTGCGCGAACTGGAGGCCGCCGCCGGGCGCGGGCACGCGGGCGCGCGGCTGGCGCTGGACGTGTTCGTGTACCGGCTGGCCAAGGGCGTGGCCAGCATGGCCGCCGCGCTGGGGCGCGTGGACGCGCTGGTCTTCACCGGCGGCATCGGCGAGAATTCCGTGCCGGTGCGGGCCGCCACCCTGGCCCGCCTGGGCGTGCTGAACGCGGGCGTGGACGACGCCGCCAACGCCCGCGCGGTGCGCGGCACGCCGGGCGTGATCAGCGCGCCGGGCCGCCTGCTCGCGCTGGTCGTGAACACCAACGAGGAACTCATGATCGCCCGCGAAACTGCCCGCACGCTGGGCGCATGACCGCGTTCCCCGAGGAGACCGCATGCAGACCCTCCTGATCGCCCCGACCCGCAACGGCGTGGGCCTGAGCAGCACCGCGCTGGGCCTCGCCCGCGCCCTGGAACGCCAGGGCCTGCGCGCCGCCTTCCTCAAACCCATCGCGCAGACCTACGAGACGACCCAGGACGATTCCGTGCACTTCGCGCGCACGGTCGCTCACCTGACCCCGCCCGAACCGATCCCGCTGGCCCGCGCCGAGGACCTCCTGAGCCACGGCGGGCAGGAAGACCTGATGGAGGAGGTCATCGCCCTGGCGCAGCACGCGGCGGGGCCCGGCGTGGACGTGCTGGTCGTCGAGGGCCTCGCGCTGAACGAGCGCAACGCCTACGCGGGCGCGCTGAACGCCGCGCTGGCCCGCAACCTGGGCGCGGACTCGGTGCTGGTGTCCTCTCTGTCGGGCGTGGGCGCGGCGGAACTGGTGGACGAACTGGAGATCGCCGCGGGCCAGCACCGCCGCAGCGACGGCAGCGGCCTGGCCGGGTATGTCCTGAACTTCGCTCCGGCAGGCCTGGATTACGGCGCGCTGCTGTCGGAACTTCGGTCGCGCAGTCCGCTGATCGCGCGGGGCGAGTTGCCGCTGCTGGGCGTGGTGGCGCTGTCGCCGGACCTGCAGTCCCCGCGCACGCTGGACGTCGCCCGCGCGCTGGGCGCAGCGTGGCTCAACGAGGGCGAGGCCCGGGTGCGCCGCGTGACGAGCACCGTCGTCACGGCGCGCAGCGTGCCGAAGATGGCGCACCTGCTGGGGCCCGGCGCGCTGGTCGTCACGCCCGGCGACCGCGAGGACGTCGTGATGGCCGCCGCGCTGTCGCACCTCAGCGGGGTTCCGCTGGCCGGCCTGATGCTCACGTCGGACAGCGTGCCGGAGGACAGCATCACCCAGCTGTGCGCCGCCGCACTGGGCCGGCCCGGCGTGCCCAGCGACCTGCCGGTCATGCGCGTGGGCACCAACTCCTTCCACACGGCGTCCGCCCTGTCGCGCCTGAGCCCGCGCGTGCCGCACGACGACCCGGAGCGCATGGAGCGCATGCTGGACTTCATCGCGGACCGGCTGGACACGCTGCCGCTCACGTCGCGGCTGCGCGCCCGCCCGGACGCCGAGCGCCGCCTGCCGCCCAGCGCGTTCCGCCACGAACTGATCCTGCGCGCCCGCGCCGCCGCCAAACGCATCGTGCTGCCCGAGGGCGACGAGCCGCGCACCGTGCAGGCCGCGATCCGCTGCACCGAAAAGGGCATCGCGCGCTGCGTGCTGCTCGCCCGCCCCGAGCGCGTGGCCCAGGTCGCGCAGGGCCAGGGCCTGAGCGTGCCGGACGGCCTGGAGATCATCGACCCGGACACCGTGCGCGAGCGCTACGTGGCCCCCATGGTGGAGCTGCGAAAGGCCAAGGGCCTGACCGCTCCGCAGGCCCTGGCGCAGCTCGAGGACAGCGTGGTGCTGGGCACCATGATGCTCGCGCTGGGCGAGGTGGACGGCCTGGTATCGGGCGCGGTGCACACCACCGCGAACACCGTGCGGCCGGCCCTGCAGCTCATCAAGACCGCGCCGGGCGCGTCGCTGGTGAGCAGCGTGTTCTTCATGCTGATGCCCGAACAGGTGCTGGTGTACGGCGACGCCGCCATCAACCCCAACCCGAACGCCGAGGAACTCGCGGACATCGCCATCCAGTCGGCCGACAGCGCCCGCGCCTTCGGGATCACGCCCCGGGTCGCCATGCTCAGCTACTCCACCGGCGAGTCCGGCAGCGGCGAGGACGTCGAGAAGGTGAAGGCCGCGACCGCGCTCGTGCGGCAGCAGCGCCCCGACATCAGCGTGGACGGGCCGCTCCAGTACGACGCCGCCGCCGTGCTCTCGGTGGGGCTCTCCAAGGCGCCGGACAGCCCGGTGGCCGGGCGCGCGACCGTGTTCATCTTCCCCGACCTGAACACCGGCAACACCACCTACAAGGCCGTGCAGCGCGCCGCCGGGGTGGTCGCGGTGGGACCGATGCTCCAGGGCCTGCGCAAGCCCGTGAACGACCTGTCGCGCGGCGCGCTGGTGGACGACATCGTGTACACCATCGCCCTGACCGCGATCCAGGCGACGCAGACCCAGGCGGCCGTCAGCGGTACAGATCAGCCCGGCTGAGGGGCACGTGGGCGCGCTGCTGCGCGTCGGGTTTGGCCAGCAGGCTCTGGTACAGGTGCAGGTTGCCGCGCTGGAAGGCGGGCACACAGGCGTTCAGGTACAGCCGCCACAGCCGGAAGCGCTGCTCACCCAGCACGGCGCGGGCGTCCTCGGCGTGGGCGTCCAGGTTGTCGGCCCAGCAGCGCAGCGTCCGGGCGTAGTGCTCGCGCAGGTTCTCGACGTCCCGGGCCTCGAAGCCGGCCTCGGTGGCGACCTTCAGGGTCTGCCAGATGGGCTGGAGTTCCCCGTCCGGGAAGACGTACTTGCCGGCGAAGTTGCCGCCCTCCACCCACTGCGGCAGGGTCCGCTGGTGGGGCGGCGCGCCGATGGCGTGGTTCATCATCAGGCCGCCGGGTTTCAGGGCGGCGTACGCGGTGCGGAAGTAGGTGGGCAGGTTCTTCGTGCCGACGTGTTCGGCCATGCCGACGCTGGAGATCTTGTCGAATGTGCCCTCGCTGCCGCCCAGCACGTCGCGGTAGTCGCGCAGGTCCAGCGTGACGAGGTCCTCCACGCCAGCGGCCTTCACGCGCGCCCGGCCCTCGTGCAGCTGTGCCCCGGACAGCGTGACGCCCAGCACCCGCACGCCGAAGTGCTGCGCGGCGTATATAGCCAGGCCGCCCCACCCGCAGCCGATGTCCAGCAGACGCTCGCCGGGCGTCAGGCGCAGCTTGCGGCAGAGGTACTCGAGTTTCGCCGTCTGGGCCTCGTCCAGCGTCTCGGTGCCGGTCGGGAAGTACGCGCAGGAGTACACCATGCGCGCGTCCAGCCACAGCCTGTAGAAGTCGTTCGAGACGTCATAGTGGTACTGGACCGCCTGCTGGTCGCGTTCGCGCGAGTGCGTGGGACCATCCAGCTTCGCAGTGATGCCGACCGGTTCGGGCGCGCCGGCCCCGGCACGGCGCAGGGCGGGCAGCAGCGGCAGCAGCCGCAACAGCGTGGTGGGCGTGAGTTCGAGGTCGTCGCCCAGCGCGGCCACGCTGCCCAGATCGCCCTCGACGTCGAAGTCGCCGCGCAGGTACGCCTCGCCGACCGAGACGTCGAGCGGGAAGCGCAGCATGCGGCCCAGCGAGTACTCGTGGTTCAGCACCAGGGTGGCGCGGGCGGGCTGCTGCGCGGCGGGCAGCACCGTGCCGTCCCAGAACCGCACGTCGAAGGTGCGCCGCGTGGGCAGCAGCACGTTCAGGATGTCCAGCGTCACGGCCTTCCGGTCGGCCTCACCGGGAGGTGGCCGCAGCGCCCGGCGGGCGGCGACTCCGGCGGCCACCCCGGCCACCACGAGCAGGGTACGCGGCGCGCCGCGGTGCGCCCGGGCCCGGGCGGCGGGAGCGGGTTCACTCGTCATACGCCACGGTAGGACGGTGCGGGCCGTGAATCGGGACGCAGCAGACGTTTTGCGTTAAGGCCGAGTTGAGCGTTGCGTGAAGCCCGGTCAGCTGCTGTGGGCCTGGAGTCAGCGGCGCCGGGCGAGCCACAGCAGGCTGATGCCCGCCACCACCGCGATCACGTCGGCGGCGTAGGCGGCGGGCACAGCCGCCAGTGCGCCCTTCTCGCCCATCACGCGGAACACGCTGCCGGTCGCGTAGTACGCGAAGCTCAGCAGCAGCGCCCACACCAGACCCAGGTTGCGGCCGGTGCGGAAACTGAACACCGCCAGCGCCGCCGCGAAGAACGCCAGGGCCAGCGCCGCGAGCGGCTGCGCGAACTTCAGGTGCAGCGCCGTGAAGTCGGCGGGGGCCTGCACGCCCTGCTGCCGGTACGCCCGGGTGCGCGCCAGCAGCTCCGGCAGCGGCGTGTCGATGGCCCTCTGCGCGCCGCCGCTGGTGTCCAGGTCGGCCTGCACGTCCTGCACCGGCAGCGTGCCGGTCTGGAAGCTGAGGACCGTCAGGGGCCGGCCGTCCTGGTACGTGATGCGCTGCCCGCCCTGGAGTTCCAGCACATTGCTGCCGGGCCGCAGGCGCCCGCTGCGCGCGGTGATGACCTCGCGGGGCGGCAGGCCCGGCTGCATCGCCACGATCCGCAGGTCGCGCAGTTCGCCGCCCGGCAGGATCTGGCCGACCGAGATCGCGCGGTCCAGCGCGTCCCGCAGCACCACGGTCTGTCTGCCCGGACCCTGGCCGTCCAGCCCGATCACACGCGGGTTGTCGAACACGATGCGCTGCTTGACCTTGCGGTCCTCGACCTTGGCGCGCGGCACGACGCCCTCGCCCAGTGCGAAGGCAAGGACCGTCACAGCCAGGCCGAGACCCAGCACCGGGCGGAACAGGCGGGTGGCGGGAATGCCGCTGGCCAGCGCGCCCTTGATCTCCGAATCCGCCGACAGGCGCGACAGGCCCAGCAGCGTGGCGAACATCAGCGCGATGGGGAGCGCGGTCGCGGTCGCCTCAGGGATGTTCAGGGCGACCGCGCGGGCGACCAGCAGCGGGTCGGCGCCCTTGGCGAGCAGAGGCGCGATCACGTCCGACAGCAGCGCGAGGACCAGCAGCAGGATCACCACCGCCAGCGCCCCGAAGAGCAGCGGCAGGATCTCGTTCAGTACGTACGCTTCGAAGCGTTTGACCCTCACGCCGGCGTCCTCACCGCAGCCGCCACGCGAGCGCGCCGGCCAGCAGCAGGAACACCGCGTTCGGCAGCCACGCCGCCAGCGTGGGATCCATGGCCCCGGCGCGCGCCAGGCTGGGCACGGTCGTCCACAGCACGTAGAACGCCGCGATGAACACGACCACGCTGGCAAAGGCAGCGGCGCGGTTGCGGATCAGCAGGCCCAGCACGCCGGCCGCGGCGGCGAACACCAGCGCGGTCAGCGGATCGGCGTAGCGCGTGGCGAGCTGGAAGGTGTAGTCGCGGCGCTGGGTGTCATCCAGCGTGCCGCTCGCCAGGACGCGGCGCAGGTCGGACGTCACCAGCTGCCGCGAGTCCTGTACGGGCGGTTCCAGCGTGTCGCCCTGCGGCAGCACCAACGGCGTGGACCGGTGCACGGGGTCCTGGCCGGGCCGCACGATCCACGCGTCCTGAAGCGTCCACGTGCGCCCGGCAGTGTCCCACGTGCCGCTGCTGGCCGTGATGGTCTCGTCGCCGCGCTGCACCATCACGCCCTGGAGCTGCGCGACGCTGGCGCTGCCGCTGTCCGTGGTCACGCGGCCGGCGTAGTACAGCGCGCCGGGCGGGGCGTAGGTGTACTTGTCCTGCTGCGGCGCGGGCGGCGGGCTGTCGTAGATGTCGTACCACGCCTTGTTGAACCACACGTCCAGCCCGGCCGGCACCAGCCGGTCCGCGTTGAAGAAGGCCAGCGCGCCCACCACCGCGAAGGGCAGCGCGAGCGGCCACACCAGATTCAACGGCCGGATGCCGCCTGCGCTGATCGCCTTGAGTTCGCTGTCCTGCTGCATGCGCGAGAACGCCAGCAAGATGGCGAACGCCACGGCCATCACCAGCGCCTTGTTCAGGAAGCTGGGCAGGATACTCAGAAACGCGAAGGCCGCCTTGCCGAAAGGCGCGTGGTAGGAGATCAGATTCGAGACGGTGCTGCTCAGCGCGTCGGTCATCTGCAGGATCATGAACAGCGCGATGCCGGCTCCATACCAGCGGAGAACCTCCTTCAGGACGGAGCGGGTGAGCAGCGGCACGCGCCGGATTCTAGCGGCCCGGCATGAGGACGGGGCCGGGGAGTGTCTCCCGGCCCCTGGAACGTGAGCGTGAGTGTCAGCCTGCCTGGGTCGGCAGCGGCGTTTCCCAGCCCAGCCGCTCGCGCCGCGCGACGAACTGGTGGAGTTTCAGGATGGCGTCGTTGCCCTGTGCGCCCTTCTCCTGGATGGCGCGGGCGGTGGCGGTGTCCAGGTAGGCCAGGCGCAGCAGTTCGGTGCTGCTCAGGCCGTCGCGGGTCTGTTTCACGCCGCGCTCGCGGCGGATGGTCGCGGAGTCCGTGCCGAGCACGCTGCGGTTGCTGATCGAACCGAGTTGGCCGTACACGTTGCCCTCGCCGCCGTGCCGGGCGACGGTGCTCATCAGTTCGCGGCGGGCGTGGGTGCTCTCCAGGCGGGCGGTCAGCCAGCGCCTCGCCTCGGGATCGGGGTTGCGTTCGGCGACCTGGGCGGCCAGCCGGACGTCGCCCTGCATGGCGCGCACCAGCAGGTCCTGGGCGCGTTTGCGCCAGCGCCTGGCCTGAGGCGTGTCCAGCGTGAAGGCCAGCCGCGCGAAGTCCGGCACGCTCAGGGTGGGTTCCGGCCCGACGCCGAAGTCGCGCGGCTCGGCGCCGAGGTCGTGTTCCTGGGCCAGGGCATTCCACTCGCGGTCGGCCACGCCGAGCTGGCTCAGGGCGGTGGGAGCATGGAGGAGTCCGTCGGCGCTGATGGGCAGCCGGACGGTGCCGAATTCAAGGGTCAACGGAGCGTTCTTCATGCGAATATCTTAGCATGAATTATGCCAATAGCATAATCGGAAGCTGACTCTGTCTTCACACTCAAAAGGCAATAATCGACGTCTCAGACAGGGTTTCGAGAAGGCGTCGCAAGCCCACTCATCGCCGGATCATCCGTGGATTGAACCGACTCGCCGGCGCTGTCCGCAGCGGCGTTCTGTCCACGCCCGGCGGGGGGTCACCGGACCCGACAGGACGCTCTGGGTCAGCGGGCAATAAAAAAGCCGCCCAGCGGGCGGTGATGTCCGAAACTATAGCGCGGTATTCACGATCCGTCAAATCTATCCAGTGCTTGGTCGTGGATTCAAAGGCATGACAGGAGTTCAATGGAGTATGAATGCTCCACCCTGCACCGCGTGCGGTGGCGTCTACACCGTCAAGAATGGTCATGCTCACACCGGGAGACAACGCTACTTGTGCCGGGTCTGCGGGCATCAATTCACCATCCATCCTCCGCACCATCGCATTTCGGCCGAAACAGAGGAACTGGTGGATCGTTTGCTGAGCGAACGCATCTCGCATCGAGGCATCTGCCGCGTGACTGGGGTGAGTCGTTCTTGGTTCCGTCGCCATTTGATGAAGCTGCACGGCATCGTGCAGCACGGCTTTGAGCTCGTTGACGACTCCGCAAAAAAACAATGAGCACTCCAGCACCAGCGACGCTGGTGCTGGAGTGCGATGAGTTATGCACCTTTGTCGGTCGCCATGACCGCCCACGCTGGATTTGGTTGGCGATGGATCGGGCCACCCGACGTATCGTCGGCTGCTTCATTGGCCAACGAGACGCGCCTGGCGCATTCGGATTGTGGCAGAGCATCCCAGCGCCCTACCTTGACGCGGTGTGTCACACCGATGGTTTGCGCTTCTATCGCGGCGTAGTCTTCGGTGCGTTGCACCGGATCGGCGGTACCCAGCACATCGAACGCGATGGCGCCACATTACGCCTGAGATTGGCCCATCTGGTGCGTCAATCCCTGTCCTTTAGCCGTCAGCAGACCACCCTCGAAACCCTCGTCTGGCTCTTTCTTCACCGCTACAACACGTCATTATCTTGAATGCCACGACCCAGTGCTTCCAAGCAGGACGTCGCCCAGTTTCAGCAGCGCGGCGTTCCAGTAGAACGGCAGGTGCTGGCGCTCGGGCCCGGCCGGGACGTTGCCATGGGAGACCTCCAGCCGCGTGCCGTCTCCCTCGGGCGTGAGGGTAAACTGCACCACGGGGAGGTCCGCCCCGGTGTAGGGGCGGCCGGACAGGGACGTCCAATACGTGAAGCGCACAAGGCGCACCGGCACCACCTCCAGCACCGTGCCGCGGTTCTCGAAGGGCACGCCATGCAGGTCGCCGGTCATGTGCAGGGACGCGCCGACCGTCCAGGTCACGGCGATGTGCAGCGGGAAGTCGGCCATCCAGCCGGCCATGCGCTGCGGGGTGACGATCGCCGGCCACACCAGGGCCGGTGCGACGGGCAGGAGGATCTCCCGCCGCACGGCTTCGCGGGGCGTTCCAGCCGTCATGCCAGCGGGGTCCTCGCACGGGTCTCGCGCCGGATGACCTCCAGCCAGTTCACGGCGACGTACAGCGGCACGAACGCCAGTGCGGTGGTGCCAATGCCCAGCAGCGCGGCGATCACCGCCGTGGGCGCCCTGCCTGGCACGGCTCCGAGGAAGACGCCCAGCGCCGTGATCGGCACCACGTACGGCACCATGGTCGTGGCCGCCACCGTCAGCAGCACGCCCCACATGGCGCGCACGCCCAGATCGCGCCGACCGACCCACACGCCGTACGCCAGGATCGTGGCGGCGGCCAGCACGCCGGCACTGGTGCCGCCACCGCCCAGGGTGATGGTCTGGTTCATTCCCACACGGTAGACCTGCCGGCCGCCGCGCGGTGCGTCAGGTCGCGTGGCGGATGCACGCAACGCCCGCGCAACGCCGCCCGGCGCACCCTGCGGTCATGAACCGACACCTGCGGTCCGCTGCGCTGCTCGTCCTCGTGTGTGCCCTGCTGAGCGCGTGCGGGAGCAGTGGTGCGGGCACACCGACCCCGGCGGCCATTCCCGGCACCACGCTGAGTTTCGCGCTGGAGGAAGGGGCGCTGGGGAACTCCGCGTGGACCTACGGGGCCGGCACACTGACGCTGCGGGGCCTGGACACCACGAACACCAGCGTGCCCGGCCCGGTGATCGCCACGGCCAGCGTCAACGCCCTGGGGATGGGCAGCGTGAGCCTGCCGGGCAGTGCCGGCGGCATCGTTGCCAAGACGAACCTGTCCCCGAAGGCCGCGCCGCAGGTGATCGGCGACCTGTCCTCGTCGTGTCTGTCCACCGTGACCGAATCCGCGCCGGGCACGCAGGCGCTGCTCGTGACCGGCGCGGACTTCGCCTCGAACCAGGGCGGGGTGGCGCTGAACGAGGTGACCATCACCCCGAAAGGCTCGGAATTCGTCAGCACCCGCCACGTCCCGGTCTTCGTCACGCAGGACGACACGGTCAGCGGCTCGCTGAAGTGCAGCTCCAAGATCACGATCTCGCTCGACCTGCCGTTCAAGAAGGGCTGGAACATGCTGCTGGTCACGGTCGACTTCGCGGCCGGGACCTTCGCCTTCAGTCTGGATAGCGGCACCTCGCTGCACTACATCCCTGAAACGAACTGACCCCGAAGCGGAGGGGCGGCCCAGACCCGGCGCCGCCCCTCTCCCCTCCCCCGCGTTCAGTTGTGCGTCATGTCGAGCGGGACGACCCACTGCGCGAACTCGTCCTCGGTGACGTAGCCCAGGGCAAGGGCGGCGTCCCGGAGACTGCTGCCCTCCTTGTGGGCCTTCTTGGCGATGGCGGCGGCCTTGTCGTAGCCGATGTGCTTGTTCAGGGCGGTGACCTGCATCAGGTTGACCGAGAGGTTGTGCTCGATCCGCTCGACGTTCGGTTCGATGCCTACCGCGCAGTTGTCGTTGAAGGCGAGGCACGCGTCGCTGATCAGGCGGACGCTCTCCAGCACGGCGTGCACCATCACCGGCTTGAACACGTTCAGCTGGAAGTTGCCCTGGCTGCCGGCGAAGGCGACGGTGGCGTCGTTCCCGAACACGCGGGTGGCGACCATGGTCATGGCCTCGCTCTGGGTGGGGTTCACCTTGCCGGGCATGATGGAGCTGCCGGGCTCGTTCTCGGGAATGGTGATCTCGCCGATGCCGTTGCGGGGGCCGCTCGCCAGCCAGCGGACGTCGTTTGCCATCTTCATCAGCGCGCCGGCCAGGGTGCGCAGCGCGGCCGAGGTCTGCACCAGGGCGTCGTGGGCGCTGAGGGCCGCAAATTTGTTCTCGGCCGAGCGGAACGCGAAGCCGGTCTCCTCGCTGTACTTCTGCGCGGCCAGATCGCCGAACTGCGGGTGGGCGTTCAGGCCGGTGCCGACCGCCGTGCCGCCGATGGCGAGGTCGAGCAGGCCCTCACCCGCGTGCCGCACCTGCTCAAGCGCGTAGTCGAGCTGCGCGACCCAGCCGCCGATCTCCTGCCCCAGCGTGATGGGCGTGGCGTCCTGGAGGTGCGTGCGGCCCACCTTGACCAGCCCGGCGTAGGCCTTCGCCTTGGCGTCCAGCGTGTTCCGCAGGGTGCCCACCGCGCCGTACAACCGCTCGTTCAGCTCCAGCACCACCGCGATGTGCATGGCGGTCGGGAAGGTGTCGTTGCTGCTCTGGCCGCGGTTGACGTGGTCGTTGGGGTGCACGGGCTTCTTCGAGCCCAGCTCGCCGCCCGCGATCTCGATGGCGCGGTTGGAGATCACCTCGTTGGCGTTCATGTTGCTCTGGGTGCCCGAGCCGGTCTGGAAGACCACCAGCGGGAAGTGGTCGTCGAGCGTCCCGGCGATCACCTCGTCGGCCGCCTGCACGATCAGGTCGGCGATGTCGCGCGGCAGTTCGCCCAGATCCGCGTTCGCCTGCGCCGCTCCCTTTTTCAGGATGCCCAGCGCGCGGATGACCGGGCGGCCCCACACGAAGGTGTCGCGGCCGATCGGGAAGTTGTGGATGCTCCGCTCCGTCTGGGCGCCCCAGTAGCGGCTGGCGTCCACGTCCAGCGTGCCCATCGTGTCGGACTCTTTACGGGTGTTCGTCATGACGCTCCAGTGTATAGGCGCGGGCGAGACCCCCGGCGCGGCGGCGGGTCCTGTCTTGAAGAAAAGCGACGTCCGCCCCCGACCGTTCGGTGGAGGCGGCCGCAGACGCCGTCTGCCACAGTGGAGCCGTGGCCCGCCGCGTGCTTCCGCCCTCCCCGGCCCTGACGGGGCTGGTGCAGGTGTACTGGCTGCTGGTCGAGGACCATCCGCGCGCCGAGCAGCACGTGTTCCTGCCCGAGCACACCGCGCACCTGACCTTCCACGCGGGGCGCTCGTGGGCGCTCGGCCCCGGAGGGGTGCGGACGCCCCTGCCGCGGGCGACGCTGGACGGCCTGGTCGTCACGCCCGCGCACGTGCTCTCGGAGGGGCCGGTGCGGGCGCTGCGGGCGGAACTGTACCCGTGGGCGGCGCGGCAGCTGTTCGGCTGGAGCTACCCGGACGGGTCGCTGGACCTGCTCTCGGGCGCGGCGGGGCCGGACGCCGTGCCGGCGGCGCGCGGCATCATGGCGGCCCTGACCGCACATGACGACGACACGGCAGTGGGTCTGCTGGACAGCTGGCTGCGGCGCCGGCTGACCGCGCAGGGCCGCCCGCCCGGCGCCGGCGTGCAGGCGGCCGTGCAGCTCTACCACAGCGGCGGACAGCGCCGGGTGGGTGACCTGGCCGATGACCTGGGCCTGAGCGCCCGCACGCTGGAGCGGCAGTTCGCCCAAGAGGTCGGGATCGGCGCGAAGACCCTGGCGCGCCTGATCCGCTTCGAGTCGGCGCACAACGCCCTGTCGCACGACCCGCAGACCCCGCTGGCCGCCCTGGCCTACGACCTGGGCTTCGCCGACCAGGCCCACCTGACCCGCGAGTTCCGCGCCCTGGCGGGCCTGACCCCCGGCACCTACGCCACCCTGAGCGCCCGGCGGCCGCGCGACCCGGACCCGTCCTCCCAGGCCGACCCGCGCGTGGTGCTGCCCGCGTTGCCCGGCGAGGGCCGCCTGTAACGGCCCCGCGCTGTCGGTTTTCTTCAAGCTGGCCGGCCCACGTCACGCCTAGCCTCTCAGCATGACCGAGCCTGCCCCCCGGACCGCCCCGCCGCTCCTCTTCCTGCTGACCACCGCGTTCCTGTTCTCCATCGGGATGACGCTGGTGTTTCCCGTGCTGCCCTTCATCGTGATGCAGTACGTGCCGGACGTGCCCCGTCAGGCGGGCGTGATCGGCGCACTCACCGCCGTGTTCGCGCTGCTGTCGTTCTTCTCCGCACCCGTCATGGGCGCGCTCAGCGACGCCTACGGGCGCCGGCCAGTGCTGCTCGTCAGCCTGCTCGGCTCGGCGGTGGGCTACGTGCTGTTCGGCATCGGTGGCAGCCTGTGGATCCTGTTCCTGGGCCGCGCCATTGACGGCCTGACCGCGGGCGGCATGAGCGCCCTGTTCGGGTACATCGCCGACCACACCAGCCGGGAGGAACGCGGGAAGGTCTTCGGCCAGATCGGCGCGACCGTCGGCGCGGGCTTCATCATCGGCCCGGCCATCGGCGGCCTGCTGTCGCACCTCAGCCTGAGCGCCCCCATGTACGCCGCCGCCGCGGTGTGCGTGCTGAACACCGTGTGGGGCGCGCTCGCCATGCGCGAGACCCGCCCGGCCCGCAGTGAGCGCACGCCCTTTACCGCCGCGCACCTGAACCCGCTGCTACAGCTCCGCGGCGTCCTGGCATACCCCGTGATCCGCCGCCTCGTGACCGTCAGCGTGCTGTTCATCGTGCCCTTCTCCATCATGGGTGTCAGTAACGCGCTGCTCGCCCGCGACGTGCTCGGCTGGGGTCCGGGGCAGGTCAGCACGCTGTTCATCGTGGTGGGCGTGGCGGACATCATCGCGCAGGGCTTCTTGCTGCCGCACCTGATCCGGTGGCTGGGCGAACGCGGCGTCGCGCAGCTGGGCCTGGGCCTGGGCGCCACGGGGCTGGTGTGCCTCGCGCTGCTGCCCGTGCTGGCCGCCGCGCCGCTGGCGTACGTCGGCGTGCTGCTGTTCGCCACGGGCGAGGGCATCTTCAACGCCGCGCTGGGCACGCTGCTCTCCATCTCCGCGCCGGACGACGCGCAGGGCCGCGTGCAGGGCGGCTCGCAGGCGTTCGGGTCGCTGTCGCAGATCGCCGGGCCGCTGGCGGGCGGCGCGCTGTACTCCCGCTTGGGCCCCGGCGCCACGTACGCCGCCGGCGCCGCGATGGTGCTGGTCGCCCTGGCCGTACTGACGGGCAGCCGCACGCCCGCCACGCCGCACCACGAGGTCGAGGCCGCGGGCTGACCGGACGACGAAGCGGGCCGGACCTCACCGTCCGGCGCGTCGCCGCGCTCCCCTCCCCGGCCGGATGGCGGATGTGCGGCGGGTCACCCGGATGCCACAGTGACGCATGGCGTACCGCGAATTCCCCCCGGATGCCCGGCTGCGCGGGCTGGTGCGCACGTACTGGCAGGTCGAGGACTACCACGACGTGGACCAGCAGGAACACCTGTTCATGCCGGAACGCACGGTGCGGGTCACGTTCTACGCCGGAGCGTCCTTCCAGACCTTCGAGCGCGGCGCCACGCCGCAGCGTATGCCGGACGCCACGCTGTACGGCCTGAGCCTCGCGCCGCAGCGGGTGGTGTCGGTGGGGCTCACGCGGGCGCTGGGCGCGGAACTGTACCCGTGGGGCGCGCGGCAGCTGCTGGACTGGGACGCCGGCGAGCGCGAGATCGACCTCAGCGTCCGTTTCCCGCAGGTCAGTGCAGAGATCTGCGCGCTGCTCGCCCTGAACGACTGGACCGGAGCGCGCGAGCGGCTGGACGCGTGGCTGCTGTCGCGGTGGACGTTGGGCGCCCGGGAGCCGGGCAAGGCCGTGCACGCGGCGGCGCAGCTGTACCTCAGCCTGGGCACCGCCAGGATCGGTACGCTGGCCGACGAGCTGAACGTCAGCCCCCGGCAGCTCGAGCGGCAGTTCGTGCAGCAGGTGGGCGTGAACGCCAAGACGCTGGCCCGCCTGATCCGCTTCGAGGAAGTCCACAACCGCCTGTGGGGCCACCCGGATCAGCTCCTCACGGACCTCGCCTACGACCTGGGCTTCGCCGACCAGGCCCACCTGACGCGGGAATTTCGCGCGCTGAGCAGCATGACGCCGGGCGCCTTCGCCCGCATGACGGCCCGGCGCCGCGGCGAACGTGGCCCCGAGGCCGAGTGGACCATTCCCGACCCGACCGGCACGTTCTCGGACCTCATGGACCTGGGCGGCCCCGCCTCGACCCGTCTCACCGGGTGACGGCGCGGCCTCACCGTGCCGCCCACGCAGTCGGCCGCCCCGGGCTTTGACACAATGCCGGTCATGACCCTGGTGGATGTCGCCATCGTCGGTGCCGGCCCGGTGGGGCTGGCCGCCGCCATCGCCTGCAAACGCGCGGGCCTGACCTACGTGGTGCTGGAGAAGGGCTGCGTCGTCAACGCGATCTTCGAGTACCCGACGTACATGACATTCTTCACGACCGCGCCGGAACTCGAGATCGGCAACCACCCGATGGTGACCGGGCACGACAAGCCGGACCGCCGCGACGCCCTGATGTACTACCGGCTGGTCACGCAGCGCGAGGCGCTGAACGTCGAGCAGTACACCGAAGTCACGCACGTACACGCGGCGCCGGCGGGCTTCACGGTGGCCGTCGAGAAACGCGACGGCACGCCGGGCGTGGTGGAGGCGCGGCGCGTGATCGTGGCCACCGGCTACTACGACAACCCCCTCGCCCTCGGCATTCCCGGCGAGGACGGCGAGAACGTCAGCCACTACTACACCGAGGCGCACCCCTTCCTGGGCCTGGACGTGACCGTGATCGGCGCCGGCAACTCCGCCGCCGACGCGGCCCTGGACCTGTGGCGCGGCGGCGCGCGGGTCACCATGGTCGTGCGTGCCCCGGAACTCAAGAGCACCATCAAGTACTGGGTGCGTCCGGACCTGGAAAACCGTATCAAGGAAGGCAGCATCGCCGCGCACTTCAATTCGCGGGTCGTGGAGATCGGCCAGGACGCCGTGCTGGTGCAGCGCAAGGACGGCACCACTTTCGAATTGCCCACGCACTTCACCTTCGCCCTGACCGGGTACCGCCCGGACCTGTCGTTCGTGTCGGACCTGGGGCTCGCCACGCAGCCGGACGGGTGCCTGGTGCTCAGCGCGGACTACGAGAGCAGCGTGCCGGGCGTGTACGTGGTGGGCAGCGCGGGCTTTGCCGGCAGGACGAACCAGGTGTTCATCGAGAACGGCCGTTTCCACGCGGACCACGCGGTCGCGGCGATCGCCCGTGACCTCGTGCCGGCCGCCGAAGCGGCGCGCTGAAGCGGCCCGGCGCTCACCGCGCCGTCAGTGGGGCATGAAATACTCCGCCGTATGACGTTTCGCCCGCTGCTGGCCCTGAGCCTCGGCCTGATCCTGCACGCCGGACTGGCGCAGGCGCAGGCTCCCGTCATCCCGGCGCTGCCCCCGGAAACGGCGCCGGAGCCGGCACCCGGCGCTCCGCCCCAGGACGCTCCGGTCGAGACCCCCCCGCCCCCCGAGACGCCGGTGGTCACGCCGCCCACCGAGCTGCCGCCGGCCGGAGGAACGCCAGTGCCGACTCCGCCGCCGCTGGTGCCCACGCCGGCGCCGCAGCCGACCCCGCCTGCCCCCACCCCGCAGGTGGAGGCGACACCGCCCATCAGCACGGCGCCGCTGCTGATCACCGTGGACAGCACATGGCCCGCGCTGGTGGACGGCAAGGTCACGACCGTGCCGTACTCGCGCACGCTGACCATTCCCGGCGCGCGGGCCGCGCAGCTGCGGCAACGCGGCGTGATCACGGCCAGCCTGGACGCTGACCTGACCGCCTTCGTGGCCTCGCTGCCGCTCAAGCCGCAGGACGCGCGGTTCGAGGAACAGTGGGACGGCTGGGCCGTCGTGCAGCGCAACGGCCTGACCATCGACCTGGCGGCCACGCGCCGGAACGTGCTGGCTGCCCTGACGGCCCCGCAGGGCGTGAAGGCGGCGGTGGTCGTCACCGGCCAGACCGCGCCCGCGCGCACGCTGGAATACTTCCGCAGCCGCGGCATCACCACGCTGCTGAACACCGGCGAGACCAACTACTACGGCAGCAGTCCAGCCCGCGTGACGAACATCCACGTCGGGGCGGGGCATTTCAAGGACCGGCTAGTGGATGCCTCCACCGTGTCGTTCAACGAACTGGTCGGCCCGGTGACGACGCAGACCGGCTTCGTGACGGGGCTGGTGATCGCCGGTGAGCGCACCGCGAACGGCGTGGGCGGCGGCATCTGCCAGGTGAGCAGCACCGTCTTCCGCGCGCTGTACGGCGCGGGACTGCCGGTGCTGCAACGCCAGAATCACTCGTACCAGGTGCACTACTACGATCCGCAGGGCCTGGACGCCACCATCTACCAGCCGTCCCTGGACCTGAAGTTCCGCAACGACACCGGCGGCGCCCTATGGTTCCAGACCGAGTGGGACGATGCGCAGTCCCGCCTGAGCGTCAGCGTGTTCGGTAAGGCGCGCGATTTCACTGTGGAACTCGGCACGCCGCGCACGCTGAAGACCACGCCCTCGCCCGCCGACCGCCTGCTTCCGGACCCGACGCTGGCGAGCGGGCAGCGTCGGCAGGTGGACTGGGCCGCGCCGGGCGCGGTGATCGAGGTCACGCGGTCGTTCGTGAAGAATGGCAAGGCCTTCAAGCAGGACGTGCTGCGCTCGTCGTACCGCCCGTGGCCGAACATCTACCTGGTGGGCACGCGCCGCTAACCGGGCCAGCACACAGCAGTGAGGGGAGAGGCCGTGACGCCTCTCCCCTGCCCTATGGGGACGGCGCTACTCCGCGCTGTAACCGAGCAGTTCGAGAATCCGGTCGAGTTCCTCACGGCTGGCATAATTCAGCTCCACGCGCCCCTTATCGGCCCCGATGATTTTCACGCGGGTGCCGGTGCGGCGGCTGAGGTCAAGCTCCACCTGCCGGTAGGCGCGGGGCGGGTTGACCTTCACGGGCTGGGGCGTCCGCGCCTCGCGCTTCAGGCCCTCGGACTCGCGGACGTTCAGGCTCCGGGCACGGATCTGCTCCAGGGCCCACAGCCGGTCTCCCTCCGGCTGCGCCAGGATCGCGCGCGCGTGGCCGGCGCTGATCTCCCCGGCTTCGAGCGCACCGAGGGCCGGGGCCGGCAGGCTGAGCAGGCGTAGCGCGTTGGCGACGGTGCTGCGGCCCTTGCCGACCGCCTGCGCCACGCCCTCCTGGTTCAGGCCGTGGTCCAGCAGCGCCTGGTACGCGCGCGCTTCTTCCAGCGGCCCCAGGTCCTCACGCTGGAGGTTCTCAACGATTGCAATTTCCAGCGCGTCCCGATCTGCCAGGTCGCGGATGATGACCGGCAGCTCGGTGAGTCCAGCGAGCTGGCTGGCGCGCCAGCGGCGCTCGCCGGCCACGATCTCGAAGGCGTCGCCGCGCGGCCGCACGAGCAGCGGTTGCAGCACCCCCTTCTCGCGGATGCTCTGGGCGAGTTCGGCGAGCGCGCCGGACTCGAACACCTGACGGGGCTGGTACGCCGCCTGCACGATCCGGTCGATCTTCAGAGTCTGCACCTGGGGACCGGTCGCCTCGGCCGCCGGGCGCGCCAGCAGCGCGTCCAGGCCGCGCCCGAGACTAGATTTTTTCGACACGTTGCAGCACCTCCTCGGCCAAGCGCTTGTACGACGCCGCGCCACTCGATAGCGGCGCGAAGGCGTTGATGGGCTTGGCGTAACTGGGGGCTTCCGAGAGGCGGACGTTGCGCGGCACCACGGACCAGAACACGAGTTCCCCGAAGTGCTGGCGCACCATCGTCTCGACTTCCTGCGACAGGTTGGTGCGGCCGTCGAACATCGTCAGTACCACACCCAGCACCTTCAGGCGCGGGTTCAGCCCCCCCTGCACCCGCTCCACCGTCTCCATCAGGCCGGCCAGCCCCTCCAGCGCGTAGTACTCGGCCTGGAGCGGGATCAGCAGGGCGTCCACGGCGGCCAGCACGTTCACCGTCAGCGGCCCCAGGCTGGGCGGGGCGTCCACGATCACGAGGTCATAGTCGCGGACGCTCGCCAGCAGGCGGCCCAGGGCGTCCGGGTCGTCGGCCAGTTCGACGCCCGCCCCAGCCAGATCCGGCGTCGACGGCAGGACGTCCAGCCCCGGCTGGGCAGTCGTGCGGCTGTACTCGGCTGTCCGGGACGGATCGCCCAGCGCCTCGTACAGGCCGTGCTCAGCGCCGCGCAGGCCCAGACCGCTGGTGGCGTTGCCCTGCGGATCCATGTCCAGCAGCAGCACGCGCCGCCCACCCGCCGCCAGGTAGGCGGCGAGGTTGACGGCCGTCGTGGTCTTGCCGACGCCACCTTTCTGGTTCACGATTCCGAGGGCTTTCAAGGAGTCACCGTCACTTCGCCCTCCAGAATAGCGGCTGCTGGGTCGGCACACCCTCGCGTCTGGGGTAGCGCGCCGGGGTGGCTCGCACCTTGCGCACCACCACCAGCGTCCGGGCGTCGCCCAGCACCGGCAGCAGGAACGGCGTCGCCTCCTCCACCTCGCCCCCGACCTCGGCCGCCGCGTTCGCCCCCGCGTCGAGTTCCTCCTCGGTAATGGCGCCCTTCTGCGCGACGAGCAGCCCGCCCTCGGCCAGCAGCGGCAACGCGAGTTCCATCAGGATCGGGAGGGCGGCCACCGCACGCACCACCACCCGGTCGTAGCGCTGCCGGTGCTCAGGACTGCGGCCCAGCGTCTCCGCGCGGCCCACCATCGGGTGGACGGTGTCGAGGCCCAGCGCCTGCGCCGTTGCGCGCACGAAGTCCACCTTCTTGCGGATCGAGTCGAGCGGCGTGATCCGCAGCTCCGGCCGCAGGATCGCCAGCGGCAACGACGGAAAGCCCGCACCGGTGCCGATGTCAACCACCCGCAGGTCACCATCCAGATGACCGCCGTTCAAGCACGACGCCGAGTCCACGAAGTGCTTCAGGACGATGTCCTCCTCCGTTTTCAGCGCCGTGAGGTTCACGCGCTCGTTGCCTTCCTGCAACAGATCAAGAAGCCGAGCAAACAGCGCCATCTGATCGTCTGTGGCACCGAGTCGCAGCGCGTTCAGGCCGCGGCGCAGCAGGGCGCTTCCTTCCGGCGTCACAGGTGGTACCGCGCCTTCATGTCGCTATAGCGCTCGTAGGCGTGGGTGTCAATCTCGGCCAGCGGCAGGGCGTCCAGCAGTGGCACCACCGTGTCGCGCAGCAGCGGGCCGCGCACCATCCACTGGTAGTACGACCGGCCACCGTGCTGATACGGCCCGTACAGTTTCGAGCCCGGCACCAGATCGACGAGTCGGTGGAACAGCGCTTCATGCCGCGTGTGCATCCGCACCGTGATCTGCGGCTGCTTGCCGTCGCCGCCGAAATGGCCCTCACCGATCAGGATGCCCACCAGCAGGCCCGTCTCGAATGCCTCCATACTCCCTCCTGTTTCACCGTCAAGTTTCCCGTGAAACATGCGGAGCGTCAAGACGCGAGCTGTTGTTTCACCGTCACGTTTCCCGTGAAACACCGTGACGCTTCAGGTGCACCAGCAGCGCACTGATGTCGGCGTGACGCACGCCGGACAGCCGCGACGCCTGCGCCAGCGTGGCAGGGGCATGACGAGTCAGCTTCTCGCGCCCCTCGTTGGACAACCCCTCGACGGCGGCGTAGGCCACGTCCGCGAGCGACAGCTGCTGTGCGCGCTGTTCCGCCGCGACCTGCCCCTCGGCACGCTGGATGTAGCCCTCGTACTTGACGCGGATCTGCACGGCATCGCGCTCGGTTCCGCTGAGGGATGGCAGGGTGGCGCCCATCGCCTCAACATCATCCAGGCCGAACTCGGGACGGCGCAGCCATGCGTCGGCGGTTTGCCCGTTCAGACGCTGCGACCTGAGGGCACTGATCGCGGCCCCGACGCGCCCGTACTTCTCCTCGACGCGGCTGAGTTCGTGCCGGTCGATCAGCCCCAGGGCGTGGCCTGCCGCCGCCAGCCGCTCGTCCGCGTTATCCTGGCGGCACAGCAGGCGGTGTTCCACACGGCTCGTCATCATGCGGTAAGGCTCGTCGCTGCCCTTGAACACCAGATCGTCCAGCATCACGCCCAGGTAGCCGCTCTCACGCTCAAAGGCGTGCGGTGCCAGACCGAGCGCGCGGCGAGCCGCAGACAGCCCGGCCACCAGGCCCTGGGCCGCCGCCTCCTCGTAGCCGCTGGTGCCGTTGAGCTGGCCGGCCGTGAACACGCCGGGCAGGAAGCGGGACTCGAGCTGGAGCGTCAACTCGGTCGAGTCCACCACGTCGTATTCCACGGCATATGCGTAGCGCTGGATCACGGCCGACTCGAAGCCCGGCAGCGTCCGGACGAGCACGTCCTGCAGGTTCGGGGGCAGTGAAGAGCTGAATCCCTGGAGGTAGACCTCGCTGGTCTGCACTCCATCGGGTTCCACGAACAGCAAGTGCCGATCGTGATGGGCGAAGCGCACGACCTTGTCCTCGATGCTCGGGCAGTAGCGCGGGCCACGGCCATCGATGTCACCGGCGTACATGGGCGACTCGTGCAGGTTCTCCTGGATCAGCGCATGCGTCCGAGCGGTCGTATGTGTCTGCCATGTGGGGGACTCGGTCGCACGTGGCGACGGAGATCCGGTAAATCCGCTGGGCCGCGGGTCGGCCGGGATTTCCAGCAGGGACGCGAAGTCGACCGAATCGGCGCGCACCCGGGGCGGCGTGCCAGTCTTGTACCGCTTCAGGATATGGCCGCCGGCCGCCAGGGGCGACGAGAGGAACCGCGACGGCGGCTCGCCCTGCCGCCCCTCGGGCCGGGAGTGGCGGCCATACCACGTCACGCCGCGCATGAATGTCCCGGCGGCGACCACCACGCTGCGCGCGTGGAAGCGCCGGCCGTCGGACGTCACGACGAACCACCCGCCGCGGTCGTCCGGTTCCAGATCGGCCGCCTCGCCGCGCAGCACGTCCAGCGCCGGGTGCCCCAGGATCACGTCCTGCGCGTGTTCCGCGTAGGCGTCGCGCTCGTTCTGCACGCGCAGTGACTGCACCGCCGGACCCTTACTGGCGTTCAGCATTCGGGTGTGGATGGCCGTGGCGTCCGCCAATCGGCCCATCAGGCCGCCCAGGGCCTGGATCTCGAAGACGAGCTGACTCTTGCCCGGCCCGCCGACCGCCGGGTTACACGGCATGCGGCCGATGGTGGCCGGATTGCCGATCAGCAGGGCCGTGCGGCACAGCTTGGCGGCCGTCCATGCCGCCTCCAGGCCCGCGTGCCCGCCACCAATTACCAGGACGTCCCAGTCGCTCATCTCAACCGGGCAGTGTAGGGCCTCTGGACATCGGAAAGGGTGACCTGCGCCGCTGCTGAACGGAGTGCAGCGCCAGGCTAGGCTGCCCACGCCCATGTCCACAGATGGCGGACGGCCACCGTACCCATGCGCTCATGCCCCTGCGGCTAGAATGCCAAACAAGTGTTTTCTAGACAGATTGGTTCCGGCGGCCGCGCCGCCGTGCCTGGAGGAGGCTCCTGCCCGTGATCGATCCCCATACCCCTGATCCCATCCAGTACGTCGGTGAGGACGGGACGCCCGTTTTGGCCCTACCAGAGCGGTTTACACCCGCGCTGCTGCGGGAACTGCACCGCGACATGCTGCGCGCCCGCGAGTTCGACCGCAAACTCATCACGCTGCTGCGCCAGGGCCGCACCACCTTCTATGCCCAGTCGAGCGGCATGGAGGCCACGCAGGTGGGGCTGGCGCGCTCGCTGCGGGCCGGGCACGACTGGGTGTGGCCGTACTACCGCGACCACACCCTCGCGCTGTCGATGGGCGTGCCGATGTACGAACTCATCAGCCAGTGCCTGGGCACGAACTCCGATCCCTGCCGCGGCCGCCAGATGCCGCACCACTTCGCGTCGGCGGCACTGAAATTCGTGTCGATCAGTTCCAGCATCGCGTCGCAGGTGCCGCCTGCGGCCGGGAGCGCCATGGCGCAGAAGTACCTCGGCACCGACGAGATCACGGTGTGCACCTTCGGGGACGGCGCCACCAGCGAGGGCGACTGGCACGCCGGCATGAACATGGCGGGCGCGAACCAGGCCCCGTGCCTGTTCGTGTGCGAGAACAACCAGTGGGCGATCAGCACCGGCGTGCGCCAGCAGACGGCCAGCGCCACCATCCACATCAAGGCGCAGGCCTACGGCATGCCCGGGTACTACGTGGACGGCAACGACATCGTGGCCGTGATGGAGGTCTGCGCGCACGCCGCCGAGCGCGTGCGCCGGGGAGACGGGCCGGCGCTGGTCGAGTGCCTCACGTACCGCGTGGGCTCGCACAGCAACGCGGACGCCGACGCGGAAAAGCAGTACCGCACCCGCGAAGAGGTGGGCGTGTGGCTGGCACGCGATCCGATCCTGCGGCTCGAGAAGCTGCTGGAGCACCTGGGCGAGCCCGTGAGCCCCGAGGAGCGCGCCGCCCTGATCGCACAGACGCACCGGGAGGTCGATCAGGACGTGCTGCGCGCCGAGGCGACCGGCCAGCCAGACTGGCGGATCATCTTCGAGGACGTGTATGCGGACCTGCCGTCGCACCTGCGCGACCAGGCGGCGGCGCTGCGGGCCGAGCAGGAGGGAGCGCGCGCATGACGGCCACCCAGGAGAAGGCGACCCCGACCCCGGTGGGTGAGACGCGCACCATCAACCTCATCCAGGCGATCACCGAGGCGCTCGCCGAGGAGCTGGACCGCGACCACCGGGTGGTGCTGTTCGGCGAGGACGTCGGGGCGCGCGGCGGCGTGTTCATGGCGACGGCGGGCCTGCAGGCGCGCTTCGGCCGGGAGCGCGTGTTCGACACCCCGCTCTCCGAGGCGAGCATTGTCGGGGCGGCGGTGGGCATGGCCGCGCGGGGCCTGCGGCCGGTCGCGGAGATCCAGTTCGCGGACTACATGGGGCCGGGCTTCGACCAGATCATCAGCCAGGCGGCCAAGCTGCGCTACCGCAGCGGCGGGCAGTTCACGTGCCCGCTGGTGATCCGCACGCCGTCGGGCGGCGGCGTCAAGGGCGGGCACCACCACAGCCAGAGCCCCGAGGCGTACTACACGCACACGCCCGGCCTGAAGGTCGTGATGCCCAGCACGCCCTACGACGCCAAGGGGCTGCTGAAGGCGGCGATCCGCGGCGAGGACCCCGTCATCTACTTCGAGCCCAAGCGCCTGTACCGCGCGTCCAAGGGCGAGGTGCCCACGCACGACTACACGGTGCGGATCGGTGAGGCCGCCGTACGCCGCGAGGGCACCGACCTGAGCCTGATCGGCTACGGGGGCGTGATGCCGGACGTGGAACGCGCCGCCGAGGCCCTGGGCGCCGAGGGCGTGAGCGCCGAGGTGATCGACCTGCGCTCGCTGGTGCCGTGGGATCAGGACGCTGTGGTGCGCTCGGTACAGAAGACCGGCCGGGCGGTGCTCGTGAGCGAGGCGCCGCGCATCGGCAACTTCATGGGCGAGGTCGCCTACGTGATCCAGGAGCGGGCCTTCGACTCGCTGCTGGCGCCGGTGGGACAGGTGGCGGGCTTCGACACGCCGTATCCGTATGTGCAGGACCGCGTGTACCTGCCCGGCCCGAACCGCATCCTGGCCGCGTGCGTGCGGGCGCTGAACCACTGATGCGCCCGCCGGCCAAGCGCGGGAGCAGGGGAGGGGAGAGGCCGCCCGTGAAACTCGACGTCTCCCGCGCCGTGCTGGGCCCGGTGGGGCTGGCCATCGGCTTCGCGCTGTACGCGGGGGCGGGGCGGGTGGACGAACCGTGGCGGAGCGTGCTGGTCGGCGCCATGTTCGCCCTGCTGGGCGGCGCGGCGTTCGCGTACGCGCGCGGGGAACGCTGGATCCAGGGCCTGGGGATCGTGCTGATCGCCTACGGCCTGCTGCGCGCCACCGTGCTGCGCTGAAACGACTTACCTTGGGGGTCACCGACGTGAAAGAAGTGCTGTTGCCGGAACTGGCAGAGAGTGTGGTGGAGGGCGAGATCCTCAAGTGGCTGGTCGCGGAGGGCGACGTGATCGCGCTGGAGCAGCCCCTGTGTGAGGTCATGACCGACAAGGTGACGGTGGAACTACCCAGCCCCGTGGCGGGCGTCCTGAGCCGGCGCCTCGCGCAGGAGGGCGACGTGGTGCCGGTCCACGCGGCCATCGCGCTGATCGACGAGGGCGGCACTGGGGCCGCCGGGAGCGCCGCCCCGGCCGCCACGCAGGCGATTCAGGACAGTGCCGGGAACGCCGTGCCCGCCGCTCTGCCCGTGCAGGCCCAGGAGGAGCGCGACGCGGTGGCCGAGCCCGGCGGCAGCATCGTGGAGGCCGGCCACCTGGCGGGCAAGGCGGACGACGACTCAGGTAGCCTGTTCCGCGCCTTCGCGTCCGACGAGACCGTGAAGGTGCAGGGCCTGGGCGAGCGCAGCGGCAGCGGCGCGCCGGGCAGCGTGACCGCCGGGACCGGAGTGCTGAACCGCGAGCCTGTGGCCACCCGCGCCGACGGCCGCGTGCTGGCCGTGCCCGCCGCGCGCCAGCTCGCCCGCGAGCGGGGCATCGATCTGGGGCAGGTGCGCGGCAGTGGCCCGAACGGCCGCATCCGCGTGCAGGACGTCGAGGCGCACAGCAGCCCAGCGCCCGTCCCAGCGGCGGCTCAGGCCGTTCCGGCCGGGATGCCCACCCCCACGGCGCAGCCCGTCCCGGCCCCCGCGCCCGCCAGCCCAGCTCCCACCGCGCCCAGGGTCGGCGGCCTGCCCGTACCGCCCGTGCCGTACCGCACTCCGAAGGGCTACGAGCACCTGGAAGACCGCGTGCCGCTGCGGGGCATGCGCCGGGCGATCAGCACGCAGATGCAGGCCAGCCACCTGTACACCGTGCGGACCCTGACGGTGGACGAGGTGAACCTCTCGAAGCTGGTGGCCTTCCGCGCGCGCGTGAAGGATGAGGCGGCGGCGGCCGGCGTGAAGCTGTCGTACCTGCCGTTCATCTTCCGGGCGGTGACCGCCGCGCTGCGCAAGTACCCCAGCCTGAACTCGTCGTTCGACGAGGCCACCGGCGAGATCGTGATGAAGCGCTACTTCAACATCGGCATGGCTGTTGCCACCGACGCGGGGCTGACCGTGCCGGTGCTGCGCGATGTGAACCACAAGAGCATCTTCGAGCTGGCGCGCGAGGTCGGCGATCTGGCCGCCCGCGCGCAGGCTGGGAAGCTCCAGGCAGACGAGCTGGCCGGCAGCACCTTCTCGGTCACGAACATCGGCTCGATCGGGGCGCTGTTCTCCTTCCCGATCATCAACGTGCCAGACGCCGCGATCCTGGGTGTCCACTCCATCCAGAAGCGGCCCATCGTGAACGCGGCGGGCGACATCGTCGCGGCGGACATGATGTACCTGTCGCTGTCCTTTGACCACCGCCTGGTGGACGGCGCCGAGGCCGCGCGCTTCTGCAAGGAGGTCATCCGTCTGCTGGAGGAGCCGGACCGCCTGATGCTCGAGGCGCTGTAGCGGGGGAGGGGAGAGGTAAAGGGAATCTCAGGGACCGGCCGGCCCCGGTCAAGGGCGCGTCAGCTTGAAGCGCTAGCGTGACCGGTGCGTGGACGGCCCAGGTTGCCCACGCGTGCCAGCCACTGTCTCGCTTCGCCCGTCGTCCACCGAAATGAGTACACTGCCATGATGATCCGCCCTGCCCTGCTGCTGCTCACCCTCGGTACCCTGGCCGCCCCGGCCGGGGCGCTGAAGATGAGCGTGTGGGACCGGGAACTTCAGACCAAGCTGGGCGACGGCGAGAGCGTGGGCAGCGTGTTCACAGCGCAGCTGGTCGGGGACTACCAGGGCCCGGTGGTCATCCTCTTCGCGCTGAGTGACGACGAGAAGGCCAAGGGCACCTACGGCGCCCTCAAGACCCGCTACGACGGCGTGCTGGAGGGCCGGCAGCTGAGCATCCAGGCCACGTCAGGCGCGGCCAATACCACGCAGACACTCGCCAAGTTTCTGGCGTCGTACAAGCTCAAGCTGAACCTGCAGCCCGCCGCCGATACCCTGAGCCTGCCCGGCCTGAAGACCACCACCTCGCCCGCCCTCCCCGCCCCCGTGCAGGCGCCCGCCCGGCAGTCCAAGTAGGCTGCCGGGCCACGCCCTCGTCCGCCGAAAGGAGACGTCCATGCTGGCCCAGATCCTGGTTGTAGAAGACGATCCCCACCTCGGACCGCTCCTGAAGGAGTACCTGTCTGCCGACTACTTGGTACAGCACGCCGCCACCCTCAAGGACGCGCAGGCGTGGCTGGGCACGCATACCGCGCAGCTGATCCTGCTCGACCTGAACCTTCCGGACGGCGACGGCCTGGACCTCGTGCAGGCGCTGCGGCAGTACTCCTCTACACCGGTGCTGGTGCTGTCGGCGCGCAGCGGCGTGCAGGAGCGCGTGCAGGGCCTGAACGCCGGCGCGGACGACTACCTGACCAAACCCTTCGCGATGCCGGAACTCGACGCGCGCATCACCGCCCTGCTGCGGCGCACGGCGGCCGGCACCGGCGTGAATCTGGGCAACACCAGCCTGTCCACCAGCAGCCTGCTGCTCACGGTGGACGACAAGACCGTGAACCTCACCGAGCACGAGGCCCGCATCCTGGAGCTGATGATGCGTACCCCCGAGCGGGTGTTCTCCCGCGCGGACATCGAGTCGCACCTGTACGGCTGGGAGACCCCGAACAGCAACTCGGTCGAGGTGCGGATCTCGCAGCTGCGCAAGAAGCTGGAGAGCGCGAACAGCGACCTGCGCATCCGCACCATCCGCAACGTCGGCTACGTGCTCCAGGCCTGACGTGACCACTCCCTCCGGCCAGAGCTGACCTGCCGTGACGCCGCAGCCGCGCCCCCTGCCGCCCGCCCGGCCCCGCCCGGATCGGCCAGCGGCAGGGGGCGCGGCCCGCTCGTCTGTCCGTCCGTCGGCGGCTGGGGCGTGGCGGCACTCGCTGCGCTTCCGGCTGGCCCTGATGTACTCGGCGCTGGCCCTGCTGCTGATCATGCTGGTCAGCGCCGGCGTGGTGGGGCTGCTGCTCTCCCGCATGGACCAGCAGTTCAACGCCCGCCTGAACGAGCGCGCCGACACCCTGGCCGAGGCCTTCACCGGCACCGGGCAGGGCCTCGGCAAGACGGCGAGCGGCCCGACGGCGTACACCATGCTGATCGACAAGGGGGGGCAGGTGCTCGCCGCCAGCCCGATTCTGCGGGAGTTCGACGGCTCGCCGTATCCCTTCGGTGATCGGAGCCGCGTGACCATTCAGGAGACCACCGTGCGCGCGGCCAAACGCCAGGTCGGGGATTTCGGGACGCTGTGGGTGGGCCTGCCCGAGGACGATCTGATTGCCGCGCGCGAGAGCGCCCTGAGCGCCCTGCTGGTGGCGCTGGTGTTCACGCCGCTGCTGCTGTTGCCGGTCGGGTGGTGGGTGGGGCGGCGCTCACTGAGCGGGCTGGAGCACGCCGCCACCCTGGCCGACCGCATCGATCCCACCCGCAGCCTGGACACGCTGCCCCTTCCCGCGCGCGAGGACGAGGTCCACCGCCTGCTGAGCGCCCTGAACCGCCTGCTGGTGCGCATCGAGGCCGGACAGGCCCGCGAGAAGCAGCTGCTGGGCCAGATCGTGCACGAGCTGGGCGCGCCGCTGACGGTGTTGCGGGCCAGCCTCGCGCGGGCCAGCGAGCGCTCTGAAGATCCAGAGGTCGTGCGCGCCGCGCTGGTGGCGGACGAACTGACCTTCACCACGCAGGACCTGATGCAGCTCGCCCGCGGACAGCTCGAGATCCGGCTGGCGTGGCACTACATCCCCGCGCGGACGCTGCGGGACCGCCTCGACCGGCTGGTACCGGGCACGGTCTTCACCGGGCAGTGGAACGTGGGCATCCTGTGCGACCCGGACCGCCTCACACAGGCGCTGCGCAACCTGCTGGCCAACGCGCGGCGCGCCGCCGGGCCGGACGGCAGCGTCACCCTTGACCTGGCCGATACGCCGGAGTCGCTGACCTTCACGGTGCGCGACTCGGGTCCGGGCCTGCCGGCCGGGCTGGGCGAGCGGATCTTCGAGCCGTTCGTGAGCGGGTCCGGCAGCTCCGGCCTGGGCCTGAGCGTCAGCCGGCAGATCGCGGTCATGCACGGCGGCACCCTGAAGGGCGCCACGCACCCGCAGGGCGGCGCGCAGTTCGTGCTGTGCATCCCGAACGCTGCCCTGAGCGACGAGGATGACGCACTGACGAGCTGAGCGCCCCCGTATCCTGACCGGATGACGAGTTCCCAGCCGGCCCCCGGCGACCGGACGGCCGAGTTGCTGGCCCTGCTGACACTGCGTTTCACGCCCCAGCTGGGACCCCGCCGTATCGAGGCGCTGCGCCGGCACTTCGGCACGGCCCGGCAGGCGCTCAGCGCTCCGCTGGGAGCCCTGCGCGCCGTGCCGGGGCTGGATGCCCGGAGCGTCGCGGCCGTCGGCAATGAGAAGGCAGCCGCACAGGCGCGGACCGAGCTGGACCGGGCCGCAGAGGCCGGCGTGACCGTCCTGGGCCGCGGCCTGGACGGGTATCCGGCCGCGCTCGACGCCCTGGGCGACCCGCCGCCGGTCCTGTGGGTGAGCGGTCCGCTGCCCGGGTTTCCGGCCGTACCGCGCGCCGTCGGGATCGTGGGCACGCGCGCCGCGAGTCCGCACGCGCTGGCGCTGGCCCGCCAGATCGCCAGTGACCTCGCGCGGGCCGACGTGGTGGTGGTCAGCGGCCTCGCCCGGGGGATCGACACCGCCGCGCACACGGCCACCCTCGACGCGGGTGGGCAGACGGTGGGCGTGCTGGGCAGCGGCGTGAACCACATCTATCCCGGCGAGAACGCCCCACTGTCACGGCGCATGACGGTCGTCAGCGAGTACGCACTGGGCACGCCGCCCGCCCAGCACCACTTCCCGACGCGTAACCGAGTGATCGCCGCCCTGTCTGCCGGCTCGCTGGTCGTGGAGGGCGAGCTAAAGTCCGGGTCGATGATCACCGCCACGCACGCGCTGGAGTGCGGCCGCACGGTCTTCGCAGTGCCCGGCCGGGCCGGCGATCCACGTGCCGCCGGCCCGCACCGTCTGCTGCGCGAGGGCGCGGTGCTCACCGAGAGCGCGCAGGACATCCTGGACGAACTCGGCTGGGGGACCGTGACCGCGGCGCCACGGCCCGACCTGCCCCCGGAACAGGAACGGGTGTACGCGGCCCTGACGACGCCCATGACGCTGGACGACCTCCAGGCCGCGTGTGGGCTGGCGCTGCCGGAGCTTCAGACCGCGCTGCTGATGCTCCAGCTCCAGGGCCTGGTGGAGGAGACCGGGGGCCGCTGGGCCCGGCGCTGACCACGCCTCAGGTGTGCTGCGGCCCGTAGTCCTTTTCCACGTTCACGCTCGGCGGGCCGGGCAGGACCACGCCCTCGCGGTCCGGGTCGCTCAGGGTGTCCAGCACGTCCCGGACGCCCACCCGCAGCCGGCCGTGCTCGCCGACCGTGTGGCCCAGCACCGGGTCGAGGGTGAGGCTCCAGCCGCCGCCCTCCCACGGCACCTGCACGCGCAGCGCCGTGCCGGCGTGCAGCGCGGCGAGTTCCAGGTCGTCGATGCGGACGCGGACGCGGCCGTCGGTGAAACGGACTTTCATGGCCGCAGCATAGGGGGCGCAGAATATGGGCATGAACATCCTGATCCTGGGCGGCACGCAGTTCGTGGGTCGGCACATCGTGGAGGCGTTCCTGGCGGCCGGGCACACGGTCAGCATCCTCACGCGCGGTCGGTCGAAGGACGACCTGCCGGACCGCGTGGAGCGCCTGCGCGGCGACCGCGCCGAGGCGGACGGCCTGGACGCCCTGAGGGGCCGCGCGTGGGACGCGTGCGTGGACGTCAGCGGATACGTGCCGCGTGCCGTGCGGGCGAGCGCCGAGCTGCTGCGGGATCATGTGGGCCGCTACGTGTTCATCTCGACCGCCAGCGTGTACGCCCACCCCGAACGCCACCCGGTGCGCGAGGACGATCCCCTGCTGCCCCCGGCCGCCGAGGACGTCACGCAGGTCACGGGCGAGACGTACGGGCCGCTCAAGGTCACCTGCGAGCAGATTGTGGAGGCCACCTACGGCGAGCGCGCAACCATCCTGCGCCCGCAGATCGTGGCCGGGCCGCACGACCACACCGCGCGCTACCCGTACTGGGTGGATCGGGCCGCGCGTGGCGGCGCAGTCCTCGCGCCCGGCGACGGCTCTGACCACGTGCAGGTGATCGACGCCCGCGACCTCGCCCGCTTCACGGTGCGGGTGGTCGAGAACGGGATCGGGGGCGTCTTCAACCTCGCGGGGCCGCGCCTGAGCTGGGCGGCGTTCATGGACGTGCTGGGTGTGAGCCGGCCCGTGTGGATCACGTCCGCCGACCTCAAGGCCCACGAGCTGGGCTTCGCCGAACTGCCCCTGTACATTCCGGAGCACGATGCCCAGGGCGGCCTGATGGACATCAGCAACGACCGCGCCGTGGCGGCCGGCCTGACCCTGACCGATCCCGCCGTGACGGCCCGCGACACCCGCGCGTGGAGCCAGGACGCCGCGCTGAGCTCCGCCCTGAGCCCGGAGCGCGAGGCCGAGGTGCTCGCTGCCGTCCAGGGCTGAGTTCCCCCACCACCCGCCTTTTCTCTCCCGGAGGAGAGAGAGGGGGGTGGTATGCTACCCGCGCACACAAGCAGGTCGCAGGCTGGAAGGGAGGTGCGCGTTATCTCGCAGGGCGAAATCTGGGCGGACGTGCTGGGGTACGTCCGCAGAAACATTTCAGAAGTCGAGTACCACACGTGGTTCGCACCGGTGAAGAACCTGGGCGTACAGGAGGGCTCGCTGGTGCTGGGCGTGCGGAATTCTTTTGCGCAGGAGTGGTTCCGCAAGCACTATCTGGAGCTGCTGGAGGACGCCCTGCGCTCGCTGGGCGCCGAGCACCCGCAGGTGAGTTTCCAGGTGCTGCCTGCGCAGCAAGAAGCCATGCTGCTGCCCAGCGATCCGCCGCCGCCCCCGCCGGGCCGTCCGCCGGCCGAGCGGTCGCCGGCCGCGCCGCCCGCGGACAACCGCAAGAGCCTGAACCCGAAGTACACCTTCGAGAACTTCGTGGTCGGCCCGAACAACAACCTCGCGCACGCGGCGGCCCTGGCGGTCGCGGAGTCGCCGGGCAAGGCCTACAACCCCCTGTTCATCTACGGGGACGTCGGCCTGGGCAAGACCCACCTGATGCACGCGGTGGGCCATTACATGGCCGAACGCTTCCCGGAAAAGCGCATCGAGTACGTCTCAACCGAGTCCTTTACAAACGACCTGATCAACGCGATCCGCGACGACAAGATGACGCAGTTCCGCAACCGCTACCGCTCGGTGGACCTGCTGCTGGTCGACGACATCCAGTTCCTGGCCGGCAAGGAGCGCACGCAGGAGGAGTTCTTCCACACCTTCAACGCGCTCTACGAAAACCACAAGCAGATCATCCTGAGTTCCGACCGGCCGCCGAAGGACATCCAGACGCTGGAATCCCGGCTGCGCAGCCGCTTCGAATGGGGCCTGATCACGGATATCCAGTCGCCGGAGTTCGAGACGCGGGTGGCGATCCTGAAGATGAATGCCGAGCACAACCGCATCGACATCCCGCAGGACGTGCTGGAGTTGATCGCCCGGCAGGTCACGGCCAACATCCGCGAGCTGGAGGGTGCACTGATGCGCGTAGTGGCCTTCGCCAGCCTGAACAACGTGCCGTTCTCCCGCGCGGTGGCGGCCAAGGCGCTGTCGAACGTGTTCGCGCCGCAGGAGGTCAAGGTCGAGATGATCGACGTGCTGCGGCAGGTGGCGTCGCACTACAACATGCCGCCGGACGTGATCCGCGGCAGCGGCCGCGTCCGCGAGGTCGTGGTGCCGCGTCAGGTCGCGCAGTACCTGATCCGGGAGCTCACGGATCACTCGCTGCCGGAGATCGGGCAGTTCTTCGGACGCGACCACTCCACAGTCATGCACGCCATCAGCAAGGTCACGGAAATGCTCGGCAAGGACGTGGAGATCACCACCTCCGTGAACACCCTGCGCCGCAAGATGCAGGGCCTGGAAGAGGAAGGGCTGGACGCATAATGGATTCGGCCGGTTCTTCCCAGTTCAGAATGAGTTCCAAAATCCGTTCCAAATCCGTGTGCATGGTTTCACAAGCTGTGGATAACCCTGTGGATAAGCTGTGGATAACCCGGATTTTTCTGTGGACAAATCTGTGGACAACAGGCCTGTCCAGAGGGCCTGTGGATAAGTGCGTGTTTTGTCCACAGGTTATCCACAGCTTTGACCGACTTATCCACAATTTTGTCCACAGGACAAGTGCGCGCTGGGCGCAGCTCTAGACCACTTTTCCACAGTTTCCACAGGCCCTATTACTACTACTACTATCTTTTTTTAGTTATAAGAACAGATAAAAGATAGGTGCCAGACAGAGAGGCGAGGCATGAAAGCGAACGTCACCAAAAAAACCCTGAGTGAGGGACTCGGTCTCCTGGAACGCGTCATCCCCAGCCGCAGCAGCAACCCCCTGCTGACCACGTTGAAAGTCGAGGCGAGCGAGGCGGGACTGACGCTGAGCGGCACGAATCTGGAGATCGACCTGTCGTGCTTCGTGCCCGCAGAAGTGCAGCAGCCGATGGACTTCGTGATTCCCGCCCACTTGTTCGCCCAGATCGTGCGCAACCTCGGCGGCGAACTCGTTGAACTCGAGATCACCGGCAACGAACTCGCGGTGCGCTCCGGCGGCTCGGACTTCAAACTCCAGACCGGCGACCTGAGCGCGTACCCGCCTCTAAGCTTCCCCGAGCACGCCGACGTGAGCCTGAACGCCGAGGAACTGTCGCGCGCGTTCTCCAGCGTGCGCTACGCCGCGAGCAATGAGGCGTTCCAGGCGGTCTTCCGCGGCATCAAGCTCGAGCACCGGCCCGAGGGCGCGCGCGTCGTCGCCTCAGACGGGTACCGCGTGGCGATCCGCGACTTTCCTGCCGACGGCGCAGGCCGCAACCTGATCATCCCCGCGCGCTCCGTCGACGAACTCATCCGGGTGCTCAAAGACGGCGAAGCGCGTTTCACCTACGGCGACGGCCTGCTGAGCGTCACCACGGACCGCGTCCGCATGAACCTCAAGCTGCTCGACGGCGATTTCCCGGACTACGAGCGCGTGATCCCCAAGGACATCAAGCTCCAGGTCACGCTGCCCGCCACCGCCCTCAAGGAAGCCGTGAACCGTGTGGCCGTACTGGCCGACAAGAACGCGAACAACCGCGTCGAGTTCCTGGTGTCCGAGGGCAAGCTGCGCCTCGCGGCCGAGGGAGACTACGGCCGCGCGCAGGACACGCTGGACGTCACGCAGGGAGGCGTGGAACCGGCCATGAGCCTCGCCTTCAACGCCCGCCACGTGCTCGACGCCCTGGGGCCGATCGAGGGGGAAGCGGAGCTGCTGTTCTCGGGCTCCACCAGCCCCGCCATCTTCCGCGCGAGCGGCGGGGGCGGGTACATGGCCGTGATGGTCACGCTGCGCGTCTGAGGGGCCTCTGGACGCCCGCACGGCCTATGGTGGCCGATAGGCTGCCCCGACGGTTGCGGTGAGTTCCAGGTTCCGGCATTCGTCTCCACCGGGGCGACACTTATCCACAGGTTTCGTGCCTGTGGATAAAAAATGGGGATAACTTTCGATGCTGCCGGAACTTCTGGCGAGCACCTCGCTCGCGCCGTGGCTTAGACGGCCCGAATCCTGGGCTGACGTCCGGCGCTTATAGTGTGCGAGATACACCTACCTGCCCCAGTTGGCCAGCATTGAGGGTATGGGGTCGCCAACGGAGGAATGCCATGAACATCGACAAAGTGATCGCTCGTGAAGTGCTGGATTCGCGCGGAAATCCGACCGTGGAAGCGGAGGTGCACCTCGACAGTGGTGCCACCGGCCGCGCCATCGTGCCGTCGGGTGCGAGCACCGGAACGCACGAGGCGCTGGAACTGCGGGACGGCGACAAGGGGCGTTACCTGGGCAAGGGCGTGCAGAAGGCCGTGGCGAACGTGAACGACGTGCTGGGCAAGGCCATCGTGGGCCTGGACGCCAGCAGCCAGTCTGCAATCGACGCGGCGCTGATGGACACCGACGGCACGCCCAACAAGGGCAAGCTGGGCGGGAACGCCATTCTGGCCGTGAGCCTGGCCACTGCCCGCGCTGCGGCCGACGAACTCGGCATGCCGCTGTACCGCTACCTGGGCGGCAGCAACGCCAAGACGCTGCCGGTGCCGATGATGAACGTCATCAACGGCGGTGCACACGCCGACAACTCCGTGGACTTCCAGGAGTTCATGGTCATGCCGGTCGGCGCGCCCACCTTCCGCGAGGCGCTGCGCTACGGCGCCGAGGTCTTCCACACCCTCAAGAAGGTGCTGTCCGGCAAGGGGTACAACACCAACGTCGGGGACGAGGGCGGCTTCGCCCCGGACCTCAAGAGCAACGAGGAAGCGCTGAGCGTGCTGCTCGAGGCGATCGAGAAGGCCGGCTACGAGCCCGGCAAGGACATCGCCATCGCGCTGGACCCGGCCGTGACCGAGCTGTATAAAGACGGCAGCTACCACTTGGAGAGCGAGGGCCGCGTGCTCTCGACCGCCGAGATGGTGGACTTCTGGGCCGACTGGGCCAGCCGCTACCCCATCGTGAGCATTGAGGACGGCCTGGCCGAGGACGACTGGGACGGCTGGGCACAGCTGACTGCCAAGATCGGCGACCGCGTGCAACTCGTGGGCGACGACCTGTTCGTCACCAACCCCGAGCGGCTGCAGCGCGGCATCGACTCCAAGGTGGGCAACGCCATTCTGGTGAAGGTCAACCAAATCGGTTCCCTGACCGAGAGCATGGACGCCATCGAGCTCGCCAAGCGCCACCACTACGGCACGATCATCAGCCACCGCAGCGGCGAGTCCGAGGACGCCTTCATCGCGGACCTCGCGGTCGCCACGAACGCTGGGCAGATCAAGACCGGCTCGGCCAGCCGCTCCGACCGCATCGCCAAGTACAACCAGCTGCTGCGCATCGAGCACGCGCTGGGCGACCGCGCGGTGTACCCCGGCCGCAAGGCGCTGCGCTGAGGAGCGGTGGGCTCTGCGCTGTGAGCATCATCGCCCAGAGCTCACCGCTCACGGCCCGTAGCCCGGCTGGAACCACTTCCATCCCCCTGAACGGAGTTTCCAAGACATGAAACATTTCGACCGCGCCACCAAGATCGTCGCCACCATCGGCCCGGCCAGCCGCAGCCCGGAAGTGCTGGGCAAGATGCTGGACGCCGGCCTGAACGTCGTGCGCATGAACTTCAGCCACGGCAATCCCGAAGACCACCGCCAGACCTACGACATGGTGCGTGAACTCGCCGCGCAGCGCGGCACCGCGATCGGCATCCTGCAAGACCTCCAGGGCCCCAAGATCCGCGTGGGCCGATTCGTGGAGGGCAGCGTGACCCTGGCGCCCGGCGACACGTTCGTGATCACCATGGACGACGTCGAGGGCACCGCCGAGCGCGTCAGCTCGACGTATAAGGGCCTGGCGGCCGACGTGCACCCCGGCATGTCGCTGCTGCTCGACGACGGCAACATGGCGCTGCGTGTGGAGGGCGTGCGCGGCAACGACGTGACCACCCGCGTGGTGATCGGCGGCGTGCTGAAGAACAACAAGGGCATCAACGTGCCCGAGGCCGACCTGAGCGTGCCCGCGCTGTCCGACAAGGACGTGCAGGACATGGAGTTCGGTGCGGAACTGGGCGTGGACTGGGTGGCCCTGAGCTTCGTGCGCTCGCGCGACGACCTGCTGCTCGCCCGGCACTACCTGTCGCGCTTCGGCAGCCGCGCCAAGCTGATGGCCAAGATCGAGAAGCCGCAGGCGGTCGACCGCTTCGAGGACATCCTCAAGGAAGTCGACGGCATCATGGTCGCGCGTGGTGACCTGGGCGTGGAGATGCGCGCCGAGCAGGTGCCGACCATCCAGAAGCGCATCATCCGCATGTGCCGCGAGCTGGGCAAGCCCGTGATCACGGCCACGCAGATGCTCGAGAGCATGATCAACCTGCCGCGCCCCACCCGCGCCGAGGCCTCCGACGTGGCGAACGCCATCTACGACGGTACCGACGCCGTGATGCTGTCGGCCGAGTCCGCGGCGGGTCTGTACCCGGTCGAGTCGGTCGCCATGATGGACCGTATCGCCCGCGAGGCCGAGGCCAGCGAGCACTACCACCTGATGCAGCAGCAGATGATCATCGACACCGAGCTCGCCCAGGACTCCATTGCCTTCGCGGCGTGTTCCATCGGTGACAAGCTGGAGGCCCCGGCCATCGTGACCTTCACCAGCACCGGCGGCGCCGCGACCCGCATTGCCAAGTACCGGCCTTCCATGCCGGTGCTGGCCCTGACGCCCAACGAGACGACCCGCAACCAGCTCGCGCTGTCGTGGGGTATCCACCCCATGCTCAGCGAAGACCCGCGCGACACCGACGACATGGTGCGCATCGCCAACGAGGAGCTGCGCAAGTCCGGCTTCGCCGACGTGGGCGACCGTTACGTGATCACGGCGGGCGTGCCCTTCGGCGTGCGCGGCACGACCAACATGCTGCGCGTGGAGCGCCTGCGCGAGAACGACCCGACCGGGCGCCGCTGAAGCTCTGAGCGCTGGGCCATGACGGGGGAGCCGCGCGGCTCCCCCGTGTCATGTGATGAGGGGACGATGCGGGCCAACGTCAGCGCCCGGTCAGGATTTTTATCCACAGGGACGCGAACTTTCCACACCTCCGCTGTGGATAACTCCGGATGCGGGTGCACTGGAAATGCCGTGCAGGACTGTCCACAGGCCCCCTCGAGTTATCCACAACCCCCTGTGTATAACTTCGGCCAGCCGCGCGCATAGCCCTGACGTGGCCGCGGCAGATGAAGAGCGCCTGAAGTCTAGTCGCCCAGCACCACGCGCACGAACTTGTCCTTGCCCTTCTGGAGCACGACGCCGCCCTCGCGGGTCAGGTCGCTGCGCGGCACGCTGCCCTGAGGATCGGAATAGGTCTCGCCGCCCACGCGCAGGCCGCGGTTCTGGATCAGTTTCCTGGCCGCGCCGTTGCTGGGTTCCAGCCCCGCCAGCACGACGAGTTTCGCCATGCTGATGCGCTGGGTGTCCACGCTGTTGTCCAGTTCGGCCGCCGGCACAGACACGGTGGGAATGTTCTCGGGAATGCCGCCCCTGGCCACGCTGCGGAAGCGCTCCTGGGCGGCGTCCAGGTCGGCGCCCGGGTGCAGGGACGCCACGACCTCGCGGGCGAGTTCGCGGTGCGCGGCGACCGGGTGTCCGGCCAGCAGCGCCTCGATGCGCTCGCGGGGCAGGTCGGTCAGCAGCGTGAAGTAGTTGTCCAGCAGGGGGTCCGGCACCTTCATCAGGCCGGCGAACATCGCGTGCGGCTCGTCCGTCAGGCCGATGTAGTTGTCCAGGCTCTTGGACATCTTCTCGGTGCCGTCCAGGCCGACCAGCAGCGGCAGGGTTATCACGACCTGCGGCTCCTGCCCGTAGTCGCGTTGCAGCGCGCGGCCCACCAGGTTGTTGAACAGCTGGTCCGTGCCGCCCAGTTCCACGTCCGCCTCCAGCGCCACCGAGTCGTAGCCCTGCGTCAGCGGGTACAGCAGTTCGTGCATGGCGATGGGCACGCCGCCCTCGAAACGCTTGCGGAAGTCGTCGCGCTCCATGATCCGCGCGACGGTGTAGCGGCTGGCCAACCGGATCACGTCCGCGTAGCCCATGGGCTCGAGCCACTCGCCGTTGTAGCGGATCTCCAGCACCTCGGGTTCCTGGCGCAGGATCAGGCGGCACTGCTCCAGGTAGCTCTTGGCGTTCTCTCGCGTCTGCTCCAGCGTCAGCGGCGGGCGCGTCTTGGACTTGCCGCTGGGATCGCCGATCATGGCAGTGAAGTCCCCGATCAGCATGATGACCTTGTGGCCCAGATCCTGGAACTGGCGCATCTTGCGCAGGATCACCGCGTGCCCCAGGTGCAGGTCCGGGCGGGTGGGGTCGGCGCCTAGTTTCACGCGCAGCGGCGCGCCACGCTCCAGCTTGCGGCGCAGGTCGTCCTCGCTGACCAGGTCGACCACGCCCCGCCGGAGGATCTCGAGCTGTTCGTCCACGGGTACGTTCCGTCGGATATTGGTCGTCTGGGTGTTCTGCGTCTGGGTCATGGTCACTCCACAGGGAAGGCGGCGCACTCGCTCCAGGCCAGTGCGCCGCTCGGGGTTGGATTTCAGGCGTTCAGTCGCTCAACAGTTCACCCGTCCACCTCAGCGGCAGCGGGGATAGTGCTCGTCGAACGGGGCACGTCGGGTCGGACGCCTCATGCTCCCAGGCTAGCACGCGTTCAGGGCTGTGCTGGCGGGGGCGCCTCCGAGCTGGCCGCCGGCACCGTGATGCCGCTCGGCAACTTCGTCCTGCTGTCCGTCGTCGCGCCCGCCAGCATCGCAGAGGTCAGGTCGGTGACGCCGCTCAGATCGGCCCCGCTCAGGTTCGCGCTGCGGAAGTTCGAGCCCGTCACGTCAGCCGACTCGAACGCGGCGTTCGTGAGGATCGCGCCGCGGAACGTCACGCTCCTGAGGGTCGCGCCGCGGAAGGGGACGTCCGCGAAATTGGCGCCGTCGAACAGGCCGCCGCTGAGGTCGCTGCGCGAGAAGATCAGCCCGCGAAAGTCCGCAGAGCTGAACATCAGGTTGCGGGCGCTGATGCGGCCCATGTCCACGTTGCTTACGTCGCCGCGGAAGGCCAGGGCGGCAAACACCGCGCGGGCCTCCTCGGCCGCCGGTTCCTCGTTCACGGCCGCCCGGCGTCCCGCCTGCGTGACCGGGCTGTTCACGCGCATGTATGCCGCGAGCAGCCGCACCGCGATCTCGCGCCGCTCGGCGCTGCTCTGCGCCACCTGCCCCAGAAGCGCGATGCCGCCCACGCGAGTGGTCAGGTCGCTGCCGGCCAGCATCTCCACGGCGCTCTGGAAGCGGTTGGCGGCCTGGGTGTCGCGGTACTGCGCCTGGGACTGCAGGGCGCTGAACAGCGCGATCAGCACCGTGACCAGCGTCGCCAGGATCGGCACGACGTCCAGAAAGGCCTTCAGGCGGCCGGTCTTCTCCTTCTCGCGCGCCCTCTCGGTGCGTTCCTGCTCCTGCTCGGTGCGCTGCCGCTCGACGGCCAGCACGGTGTCAGGATCGGGAGGAGGTGTAGGCACCCGACCAGTGTTCCACGTCAGCCAGGGGTGCTTCCGTACTCGCGGTCGAGGCGCTGGTACATCTCCTCGGCGTTGTCTGGATGCGGGCTTACCTCGTCCAGCGCGTCGCCGTAACGGCCGCTGATGTCGATCGCCGGGTCGCGCAGGCCCCGCCGCGTGGCCTCGGCCTCACCCAGGCGCTGGGCCAGGGCAGACGCCTGGGCGTCAAAGGCCGCGTCGTCCAGGCCCGAGGCGAGCAGCGCGCGCACAGCCGCCTCCGGCGAGAAGATGACGTGCAGGACGTCGCGGTGCTCGGTCGCCTCCACGGTGTACGAGACGTGGGCGCTCAGGGTGTCGGTCAGGGGAGTGGTCATAAGTGGTCTCCAGTGGAGCTGAGGGGCAGGGTGACGGTCGCCTCGGTGCCCGCGCCGGGCGCACTGCTCAGGGTCAGGGTGCCGCCGTGCGCGGCCACCAGCGACCGGGCGATGCTCAGCCCCAGGCCGCTGCCGGGCGCGGCGCGCGAGTCGTCGGCGCGGTACAGGCGGTCGAATACGCGCTCAAGCTGTTCTGGCGCCATGCCGCGCCCGGTGTCCCGCACCACGATCCGCAGCGTGCCCGGCGCGGGTTGATCGGCCGTTAACGTGACCCGGCCGCCGGACGGCGTGTGGTTCAGCGCGTTCTGTACGAGGTTGTGCAGCACCTGAGTGATCCGCACAGGATCGAGCAGGGCCGTGGGCAGGATGACCGCAGGTCCGTCCAGAATCACGCCGCGCTCACTGGCGGCGCTGCGGAAGGCGTCCTGCACGTCGGTCAGCAGCGCGGTTACCGTCACGTTCTCGCAGTTCAGACGCAGGTCTCCGGCGTCTGCCAGCCACAGCAGCCGCAGGTCGCCGCTGAGGTGCAGCAGGTGCGAGAGCTGGATCTGGAGCCGGCCCAGCCGTTCTGGCGTGGCGGGCAGGGTGCCGTCCTGCATGGCCTCCACCGTGCCGCGCAGCACCGCCAGTGGCGTGCCCAGTTCATGCGCGATGTCCGCCCCGAACTGCCGGTCGGCGATGCGGCGGCGCTCCAGTTCGGCAGTCATGGCGCCGAAGGCCCGGAACAGCTCGCCCCACTCGCCGTCCGGCATGGCGCCGTGCAGGCGAGGCGACTGACCGAGGGTCAGGCGGTGCACGCCGTCCTGGAGGACTCCCAGCGGGGCGAGAAAGCGCCGGGCCAGCAGGGCGCCGCTCAGAACCGCCAGGCCCGCCACGGCCGTCACCAGCCCCGCCAGCAGCCACCCGCTGCGGGTGAGCAGCGCGCGGCTCTGCGCGTCCAGGGTGGGCGGCGTGCCGGTGGCGTACAGGTACGCGATGGTCTGTCCGTCCACGAGGATGGGCTGGACGGCGCCGTCCAGCACCGTCCCGGCCGGGTAGCCGGTCACGCCGACCACCACCCGCCGCTGCGGATCCAGCACGAGGTAGGGCGGCGGGGAGTCCGGGTGGCCCATCTGGACCGGCGCTCCCGCCGGGGCCACAGGGATCTCCTGCGGGTGGAGGCCGGCGAGGGTGCCGTTCGCCCGGTAGTGCGCCTGCACGTTGTTCATGACCTGACTGACGACTTCCTGCGCCTTGATGTTCACGTACGCGCGCTGGACGTACCCGAAGGTCACGGCCGAGAGCAGCAGCAGCGCCGGGACACTGACCAGCGCGAAGGCCAGCACCAGCCGGGCGCGCAGGGTCAGCGGGAAGCGCATCAGGGCACGTCGCCCAGGCGGTAGCCCACGCCGTAGACCGTCTCCAGCAGCTCGGGCCGCGCCGGATCGCGTTCCAGCTTGGCGCGCAGGTTGCGCACGTGCACGTCGATGGTGCGCTCGCTGCCGCCGCCGTCCTCCTGCACGTGGCCCAGCAGCTCCGAGCGGGTGAAGACGCGGCGCGGACTGAGCAGCAGCACATGCAGCAGCTCGAACTCCACCCTCGTGAGCTTCACGGGCTCGCCGCGCACCGTGACGTCGCGCGTGTGGGCATCCAGGGTCAGCGGGCCGTGCCGCAGCGGGCCGCGTGGCGCGGCCGGCGCGGCGCGTCTCAGCAGGGCGCGCACACGGGCCAGCAGTTCCGCCATCGAGAACGGCTTGGTCAGGTAGTCGTCCGCGCCCAGTTCCAGCGCGAGCACCTTGTCGGCCTCGCCGTCGCGCGCGGTCAGCATCAGCACCGGCACGTCCGACTCCAGGCGCAGCCTCCGCAGCACCTCCAGACCGCCCAGGCCCGGCAGCATCACGTCCAGCAGCACCACGTCCGGCGCGTGGTGCAGTGCCGCGTGCAGGCCGCCCGGGCCGTCGCTCACGCCCGTGATCCGCAGGCCGTGGGCTCCCAGGTACTCGCGCAGCAGCTCGGCCAGGCCCGGGTTGTCCTCGACGGTCAGGACGTGCGGGGCGGGAGCGCTCATGCGGGCAGCGTAGCGCGGCCTGGCGCGCGTGCCCAGCGCTCTACCCGGCTTCTGAACATCCGGGCTGTACACCGGGTGGCGTGAACAAGACGCCCCAGCTCACCCCGGACGACGACGATACCCAGATCGGCTCCATCTACTCCCGCCGCCGCGCCCTGAAGCTGTTCGGCCTGGGCACCCTGCTCGCGGGCGGCGCGGCCGTGGCGGGTGGGGGCGGCCCACAGCCGATGGGCGCGCCACCTGCCGGGAGCCCTCCTCCGGGCGGTGCGGGGATGGCCCCCATGGGCACCAGCGCCGGGACGACGGGCGTGGGTGGCCTGCCCGGCTGCGTGGTGCGCCCCGAACAGACCCAGGGGCCGTACTGGGTGGACGAGAAGCTCAACCGCCGTGACATCCGCGCCGACACCAAAACTGGCGCGGTGAAAGCCGGCGTGCCCCTCACGCTGGAGTTCGTGGTGTCGCGCGTGTCCACCGGGGGCTGCCAGCCCCGTGCCGACGTGATGGTGGACATCTGGCACTGCGACGCGCTGGGCGTGTACTCCGACGCGACCGATCCCGGGTACTCCACCAGGGGTCAGAATTTCCTGCGCGGCTACCAGCGCACGGGCGCGGACGGCAAGGCCAGCTTCAGCACCATCTTCCCCGGGTGGTACGCGGGCCGCGCGGTGCATGTCCACTACCGCCTGCGCACGCTGGACGCGTCCGGCAAGGTCACGTCCGATTTCGCGTCGCAGCTGTTCTTCGCGGAGGCCGTGATCGACCGGGTGCACGCCACCGCCCCCTACAACTCCAAGGGCCGGCGCGACACCCTGAACGCCACCGACAGCATCTATAAGAACGGCGGCAGCCAGATGCTCCTGACCACCACGGGCAGCGTGGCGGGGGGCCTGCACGCGACCTTCGACGTGGGCCTGAACCTCGGCTGAGCCGCTAGCATGCGCGGGTGAAGACCATGCAGGAACTCCGCGCGACCCTGCCCCACCCCGGCCGGGTGGAGTGGATCGGCCTGCGCTCGGCCCGCCGCGCGCCCGTGCAGAGCGTGCCGGAGGTGCAGGTGCACCCGCTGGTCGGGTTGATCGGCGACCACGGCAAGCAGGTGCCGCCCCGCCTGAAGGCCCTGTCCGGCGAGGTGGGCGAGCTGGCCGTGCCGCTGGACACGCCGGCCGTGCCGGGCGGGCGGGGCAAGCGGCAGGTCACGCTGATCCAGGCCGAACACCTGCCCGTGATCGCCGCGCTCGCGGGCCTGGACGCCGTGCAGCCGGAGCAGCTGCGGCGCAACATCGTGGTGAGCGGCGTGCCGTTGCTGGCCCTCAAGGAACGCCGCTTCCAGATCGGCGGCGTGGTGCTGGAGGGCACCGGCGAGTGCCACCCGTGCTCGCGCATGGAGGAGGAATTCGGCGCAGGCGGCTACAACGCCGTGCGCGGCCACGGGGGCCTGACCGCCCGCGTGATCCACGGCGGCGTGATCCGCGTGGGGGACGTCCTGCGGCCCCTGGACTGACCCGGCTTCCGACTGAAGGGTGAGCGGCCACTCCGGGTGCTTCCGGCCATCACGGACGACAGCGGACTCCGGATCAGCGGCTATCCTGAGCCGCATGGCCCGCGATCCCGCTCCCCTGTCCCGCCCGCGCACCCCGCGCTCGCTCACGCTGGCGGGCGCCTTCGGGTTCACGCGCCTGATCGTGGAGCTGGGCGTGCTGAGCGCCTTCGCATTCAGCCTCGCGCTGTTCGTGGCGGCCATCGCGCAGGCGTACGTGACGATCCGAAGTGCGCTGGGGCACCTGGGTGACGCCCACACCACCAAGACCCTGATCGTGGCGGCCGTCGAGCAGGCCGACACGTTGCTGGTGGGCATGGCGCTGCTGATCATCTCGTTCGGGTTGCAGGCGCTGTTCGTGGGCCGCCTGCAGAACGTCCCCGCGTGGCTACACATCGACTCCTTCGATGACCTGAAGCAGAAACTGATCGGCATCGTGATCGTGGCGCTCGCCGTGAACTTCTTCAGCGTGGCCTTGGAGTGGAAGGCCGGCTCGGACATCCTGGTGTACGGCGCGGCCATCGCCGCCGTGATCGTGGCGGTCGGCACGTACTCCGTGATCCTCTCGCGCCAGGGCTCCGCCCGAGACGAGAAGCACGGGGACGCCCCGCCCGCCGATGCCCAGCCTTGACGCCCGCCTGGAGGCCGCGCTGGCCCTGATCCACGCGGAGGTCCATGCGGACATCGGCAGCGACCACGCCGCGCTGCCGGTCGAACTCGTCCGGCGCGGCCGGGTGCGGCGGGCCGTCGTCGTGGAACTCACGCCCGGCCCGCTGGACGTCGCCCGGCAGGCCGTCGCCCGCGCAGGGCTGGCCGGGCACATCGACGTGCGGGCCGGGAACGGCTTCGCGCCCTTGGCGCCCGGCGAAGTGCACAGCGCCAGCATCACCGGCATGGGCGCCCGCACCATCCTGGGCATCCTGCGCCGGGCCGGGGAGGAGGTGCCGCCCGCGCTGGTCCTGCAACCGAACGACTCGGCGCCCCTTCTGCGCCGCTGGGCCGGAGAGGCCGGCTTCCACGTGACCGCCGAGCGCCTCGCAGCCGGGTTCTGGAACTACGCCGTGCTGCGCTTCGAGCGGCGGCCCGGCCCCGATCCGGCCTACACCGATCTGCCGCTGGCCGCCGCGCTGGAGTACGGTCCACACCTGCTGCGCGCCGCCGATCCGCTGCTCCTCGCGCAGGTGCACGCCGATATCGCCCACCTGACCCCCCTGGCCGCACCGGGCCGCCCGACGCAGGACGCCCTGGAGACTGCCCGCACAGCCCTCAGCTGGCTCACGGACCCAGAAAATAAAAAACCCGCCCTTCGCGGACGGTGATAAGCAAAGGATAGCGTGCTATGCACCGGCCGTCAAGTCTAACCGGGTGGGCAGAAATGTGTCGTCTCAGACGTCGTATTGGGCCATTGCTGTCGTGTTTGGCTGCATAGCGGTTGGCGATCTGGCCTCTGCGCTGCCCAAACCCTCAACAACAAAAAACCCGCCCTCTTGGACGGTGATGAAGAAACTATAGCGCGGTATGCAGGGGCTGTCAACGTCAATCAGTCGGCCCGGAAAAGCCCGGCTGAGCGCAGGAAACAGCGGACGAAATGCAAACGGCCCTGCATAGGTGGCCTGCGCTCAGCCGGGCAATAAAAAATCCGCCCTTTCAGGCGGTGATGGGAAAACTATAGCGCGGTATGCACCCACCGTCAACCCGATCCGTTGCCTCCCAGAAATGCCGTGCTGGACGAAGTCAGCTCGCGCGTGCGGGTGGTCTGGCTGCATATGCAGGAGCGGCCCGGTCGCCCGTGGCCGCTCCTACAGGGCGTTGACTTGCTCAGCGGGCGACTTCCACGGCGCGGCTCTCGCGCACCACCGTGACCTGCACCTGCCCCGGGTATTCCATGTCCTGCTCGACGCGCCCGGCGATCTCGCGGGCCAGCAGGGTGGCCTGGGCGTCCGTGACCTTCTCCGGCTGCACGATCACGCGCACCTCGCGCCCGGCCTGGATGGCGTAGGCCTGCTGCACGCCCGGGAACGACACGGCGATCTGCTCGAGCTGCTCCAGGCGCCGCACGTATGATTCTAGTTCCTCGCGGCGGGCACCGGGGCGCGCGGCGCTGATCGCGTCGGCGGCGGCGACCAGCACGGAGTACAGCGTCTCACCGTTCTCCGGGTCGTGGTGGTGCGCGATGGCGTCGATCACCTCGTTTGGCTCGCCGAAGCGCTTGGCGAGGTTGATGCCGATGTCCACGTGCGTGCCGTCGATCTCGCGGTCGATGCTCTTGCCGACGTCATGCATCAGGCCGGCGCGGCGGGCCATGCCGGCGTCCAGGCCCAGTTCGTCGGCCATGATGCCGGTCAGGTGTGCCACCTGAATCGAGTGCTTCAGGACGTTCTGCCCGTAACTGGTGCGGAAGTACATGCGGCCCAGCAGCTGCACCAGCCCTGGCTTGAGGCCCACCACGCCCGCCTCGATGGCCGCTTCCTCGCCCTGGGCGTGGATGAAGGTCTTCATCTCGTCCTGGGCCTTGTGCACCATCTCCTCGATGCGGGTGGGGTGAATCCGGCCGTCGGCGACCAGCGCGTCCAGCACGTGCTTGGCGACCTCACGGCGCACCGGGTTGAAGGAACTCAGGATCACGGCCTCGGGCGTGTCGTCGATGATCAGGTCCACGCCGGTCAGGGCCTCGAAGGCGCGGATGTTGCGGCCCTCGCGGCCGATCAGGCGGCCCTTCATGGCGTCGTTCGGAATCGGCACCACTGACACGCTCAGCGCCGCGCTCGTCTCCGAGGCGCTGCGCTGAATGGCCTGCGCGATCACGTGCCGGGCCGTGCGGCGGGCCTCGGCCGTGGCACGCTCCTGCATGGCCTTCACGCGGATGGCCTTTTCCTCCTCCAGCTCCGCGTCCAGCCGGGACATGATCTCGTCGCGGGCCGCCTCGGGCGACAGGTTGGCGACCTCGTACAGCTTCAGGTCGATCTGCTTGCTGCGGCCGTCCAACTCGTCTTCCTGATCGTCCAGCGCGCGTGCCCGCGTCTCCAGGCGTTCCTCGAGCGCGTCGAGCTTCTCCCCGCGCGCGTCGAGTTGCTCGGCACGGCGGTTGACGCGCTCGATCTCGCGCTTGAGTTCGTCGCGTTCCCGCCGCGTTTCCTGCCGGTCGCCCGCCAGCGCCTCGCGGTCGCGCGCCGTGTCCTGCTTCGCCTGAGCACGCTCGGCTTCCACCTGCGCGCGCAGCGTGACCAGCTGCTCGCGCTGCGCGTCCAGCTGGGGTCCCAGCGCCGTGAGCTGCGCCTCGCGTTCTCCCGCTTCCTGTATCCGCCGTGTGGCGTCCTGCCTGGCCTGGTCGGCCTGTTCCCGCAGCTGCCGCGCCTCCGCCTCCGCTCCTGCCCGAATGCGATCCGCTTCCGCACGGGCTTCCCGTTGCAGGCGGTCGTCCAGCTCGGCCCGTTTGGCCAGGCCGCGTGACTGCCCCCCGAGGAACCCTCCGACCATCCCGACCAGGAGCGCCACAATGACCCAGATGGTCGTCATGCTGCCTCCTTTTTCGGTTCTTCATGGGCGCGGCCGTGACCGGACGCACCCGACACTGAACTGTGGTTGACACGGACGTCACAAGGAATGGGACGCCCAAGCGCAGTGTAGCCCCAAAGGTGTGAAAGGGCGTTCAGTACGCCCACGCCCCGTGCTGGCGGGGGCAGGACGGCCCACAGAAAGGCCCGGCACCGCTGTGGGCGCCGGGCCGTGGGTGGCTCCCTTACTTCAGCCACTCGCGGAAGTAGTTCACCATCTCCTGCCGCGCGCTGCGGCTGGCGACCGTGTCGGCGATCAGACTGTCCTTGAGCAGGAATCCGTGCGGTTCGCCCTGGTACACGCTGAGCTTGAAGTTCTTGTTCGCCGCGTCCAGCTTCTGCGCGTAGGCGTAGATCGAGGCGATGGGACTGGGCTGGTCCTTCGTGCCGTGCAGGATCAGCATGGGCGCGCTGAGCTGGTCGATGAAGGCCGTCGGCGCCTGCGGTTTGGCCGCCGTGCCCCCCTGGTCCGGGAAGCCGTACCACGCCACCCCCGCCTTGAACTGCTTGAGCTGCGGCAACAGCAGCATGGTGTAGCGCCCGCCCGCGCAGAAGCCCGTCAGGCCCAGCGCGTTCATGTTCACGTCCTTGCGCGCCCCCAGGAACTTCACGCCGTCCTCGATCAGCGCCCGGACCGTATCGTCGCTCGGCTCCTTCTCGAAGGTCTGCCAGCCCAGCGCCAGCGTCACGAAGCCCGCGCCGGCCATCTCGTCCACCAGATCCTTATAGCCCTGTTCCAGGCCGTTGAACGAGTGGATCAGGATCACCGCGGGCTTGGGCGTGGCGCTCGCCGGCGCCGACAGGTAACTCTTGTAGTCCTTGCCGAAACTCGTGACCACCACGTCACCTCCCTTGACGGCCTGAGCGGCGGCGAGAGACGACAGCAGGAACGCAGACACGGTCAACGTGCGCTTGAGCATGGATGGAACCTCCGGGCTCTACCGTAGAGAAGCGGCCGCGGGGGAGGGTGTGTGCCCGGCGTCCGATCCTTCACGCTGGAATGGCCGGCAGGCGCAGCCAGGGCCAACGCGAAAGCCCCCACCACTCGGGCAGGGGCTTCACAGCGGTGCTCGCGTTTACTTCGAGGCGTGAACGACGAGCTTCATGGGGATGGTGACTTCGGGGTGGGCGCGGTACGCGATGTCGTACTCGCCGATTTCCTTGACGGTCTTCGGCATGTCGATGCGGCGCTTGTCCACGTCGAAGCCCAGCTTGTCCAGGGCGCCGGCCACGTCGGCGTGGGTCACGGCGCCGTAGATCTTGCCTTCACCGGCACGGACGCTGAGTTCCACGGCCACGCCGTTCAGGCGGCTGGCGAGGTCCTCGGCAGTGGCCTTTTCGGCGGCGAGCACCTTCTGGCGCGAGCGGACGCGCGCCTCGAGGCTCTTCATGTTGCTGCTGGTGGCGGGCGCGGCGATGCCCTGCGGGATCAGCCAGTTCCGGGCGTACCCGTCCTTGACGTTCACGACCTCGCCGGTCTTGCCGAGCTTGCCGGGTTCGAGAAGAATCACTTGCATGCCAGCTCTCCTTACTTCCGGACCAGTTTCTCGGTGTAGGGCAGCAGGGCCAGCTGGCGCGCGATCTTGATCGTCTGCGCAATGCGGCGCTGGTGCTTGGCCGAGAGGCCGGTGCGGCGGCGAGGAAGGATCTTGCCCGTGTCGCTCACGAAGCGGCGGAGCATCTTCACGTCTTTGTAGTCGGTGATTTCCAGTTCCCCGATGGAGAACGGATCGACCTTGGGCTTGCGGGGGCGCTTGGGGCCCTTGCCGCGCGGCTTGCGGTCGGCGTTGTTGCCTTGCGTCATTGGGATACCTCGGGGCTGTGCGCCTCGGGTCTGAGGGTCGGCGTGTCAGGGCGTCTGAATGCCCGAAAAAGGGCTCCTTGCGCGCTCAGACCGCTAGACCGTCAGACCTCTTGCCTGCACGCTCAAAACGGCAGGTCTTCTTCCTCGGGTGGGAAGTCGTCGAGACCTTGATCTATATCCAAGCCGCCCGAACGGTTCCCCGTGCTCGCTCCCCGGCTGGCCTGGGCGGGGGCCCGGCTGGGCTGGGGGCGCGCGGCGCTGCTCGCGGTCTGAGGGCGAGGCGTCGCGGGGGAGGCAGCGTAGCCGGATTGTCCGGCAGCGGCGCCTCGGGACAGGGCTTCGACTCTCGTCGCTTCTACTTTGGTGGAATTGCGCTTGTTGCCGTCCTTGTCGGTCCACGCCTCGTTCACCAGTCGGCCCTGCACGACGACGGGGTCGCCCTTGCGCAGATCCTTCATGGCCTCGGCCAGCTCGCGCCACAGCGTCACGTCGATCCAGTGGGTCTTCTCCTGCTTCTGCCCCTGGCGGTCGTTCCAGGTCTCGTTCACGGCCAGGCCGAGTCCGAGCACGGCGTCGCCGGCGGGGGTGTAGCGCAGATCCGGATCACGGGTGACGTTGCCGATCAGCACGACTTCGTTCATGCCGCTGCCCATGCGAACGCCGCCTCCGGCGTCCTGAACAAGCTCCGGCTGGGTGCCGAGCTGTTCCATGCGCAGGGCCTTGACGCGCACCATGCTGCGTTTGCCGCCTTCGGGCGCTTCCCACTGCGAGTACTCCAGGGAGCCCTCAACCATCACGGCGTCGCCGCCCTTGAGGTTGCGTTCGGCCTGCCATTCGGCGGGCTTCCCGAGGATGCTGACCCGGTGGTACCAGGGAAGTTTGCGCTCGCGTCCGTCGTTGCCGATGACGTGGTCTTCTCCGGCGACGGTGGCCTCGAATACGGCGGTCCCGCTGGGGGTGTACCGGAGTTCGGGGTCACGGGCGAGGGCACCGATCAGATAGACGTGGTTCATGCCTCTGGCCATACTGGTTGCTCCTTTGTTGCTTGCGTGGTCCTGTTCAGGACGCTGACTGGATCTTGCTGTTGCTGGCGATGTGGCCTTTGCAGGTTGACCGGACTGTAACAAGCCTGGGCCATTCTGTCAATACCTAAACGGAATCAGGCCTTCTTGGTCTTCCACTCCGGGCGGTCTTTCACCACCAGGACGCGGCGCACGTGGTCGCGCAGCCGCAGCGTGGACGCGATGTCCGACTCCGGGTTGCCACCGGCCTTGATGGTGTACATCAGGTAGTAGCCCTCGCGGTCCTTGCCCACCTGGTAGGCCAGGCGGCGGTTGCCCAGGTCGTCGAGGTTGCTCAGTTCGGCCCCGGCGTTCTTCACCGTGGTCTCGATGTACTCCTTCTCGATCTGGACCTGTTCGGCGCTCAGGTTCGGGTTCAGGATCAGGTTGAGGTCGTATGTGTTCATGTTCACCTCCCATGCGCGCGGTTGTGGCAAGTGTTCGCCTCGCCCACGCAGCGCAATTCACCACCATACCAGACCCGGCCAGCGCTGACCAGAGCCACGCGGCGCATCCGTTCCAGCGGGCTCGCCGCTACGCTGGGGCATGACCCAGGCTCCACAGCATCCCATCGACGGCATCCTCGACATCCTGAAAGAAGCGGTGGAGGGCGGCACGCCCGGCCAGCCCACCTCCTTTCTGGACGGCACCCGGGCGGACGGCAGCGGCAACCACGGGCTGATCGCCACACTGGACGGTCTGGACGACGTGCAGGCCAGCCACGACGTGAACGGCACCAGCATCGCCGGGCAGGCGCGGCACGCGGCCTTTCACATGGAGGTGATCGTCCGCTGGGAACGCGACGGCGACCGCGGACCGTTCGACTGGAAGGGCAGCTTCCTGCCCTCACAGGTCTCGGCGGACGAGTGGGCGGCGCTGCGGCAGCGGGTGCGGGCCGCCTATGACGGTGTGGTGGCCTTCGCCCGCAGCCGGCGCGACGCTCCGGTGGACGGCGACGTGACCGGCGGCCTGAGCGGCGCGGTGGCCCACGTCGCGTACCACCTGGGCGCGATCCGCCAGATGGTCAAGACGGTGTCGTGACCCGGGCTACTTGCGGCGCCTGAAGGGATTCCAGCCGCGCTTGTCCTCGACCTTCTCCGCCTTGGCGGGTGGCGCGGGCGCCTCGGTGGGCCGGGGCACCGGCCGCTGCGGTGTGGTGCCGTGGCGCCCGACGTTCTTGGCGGGCTCGGCCTGCACCTTCCGGGTCTCGTCCTCGCCGCCCTCCTCGGCCGGGATCTCGCCCAGCGCGAGGAGAATCTCGCGGCGGATCGCCTCGGCGGTCGGCCGGTCGTTCGGGCGTTTGGCCAGCGCGAGTTCCGCCATCTTGGCAACGCTGCGCGCCACCTCGGGGTTGATGTGGCTGAGCGACACCGGGAAGCGCGTCAGGTGGGCGACCATCAGCTCCTCGTAGGTATTGCCGTTGAAGGGCCGGTCGCCGCCCAGCAGTTCGTACATCAGGATGCCCAGGCTGTACACGTCGCTGGCGCTGCTGCTGGTCTCGCCGTGGTAGATCTCCGGGGCCATGTAGTACGGACTGCCGCTGACCTTGCCGCCCTGCGCCACGAAGTACGTGCTGCCCATGTCGCCCAGCGCCGCCCGGCCCTCGTCGTTCAGGTACACGTTGTGGGTCTTGACGTCCTGGTGTACCGCGCCCTGTTTGTGCAGGTACGACAGCGCGGACGCCACGTCCGCCAGGATGCGCAGGGCCTGGGGCAACTCCAGGCGGCGCACCATCATCTTCTCTAGGTGGTCGCTGAGCGAGCCCTTCGGGTAGAACTCCATCGACAGGAACGCCAGCTGACCGTGCGGCGTGCCGGCCCAGCCCCGCACCAGCCGGGGGTGGCGGAACTTCAGCGACAGCCGGACCTCGTTCGCAAACCGCTCCGCCGCGTCCTGCACACGCAGCGTCTCGGTGTGCGGGATCTTCAGGGCGACCTTGCGGCCCTCCGGATCTATCGCGAGGTGCACGGCAGACGTGTTGCCGCGTCCGAGGACACGGTGCAGGGCATAGCCGGGAATGGCGCGGTCGGAGTCAGTCATGCTCGGGAGACGGGAAGGACGTCATGTCCAACTCACTGTATGCCTAGAACGGAGGACGGAAAGCGCAGGCTCGTCGGGAACCCGAAGTGGTTCATGTCGGGTCAGTAAAACACCCGCCGTCTTGCGCTACTCTTTCGCGCTTCCGCCCGGGCGCGGCACTACTCGTCGTCGCCAGCTTCCTCGGACACGCGCTTGCCGGCCATCCATTCCAGCCCGGCCCACATCAGCTCGTCCAGGTCGCCGTCCAGCACGTCGTCGGGGTTGTGCTTCATCACGCCGGTGCGGTGGTCCTTGACGTACTGTTTGTCGAGCACGTACGAGCGGATCTGCGAGCCCCACTCGATCTTCTTCTGCTCGCCGCGCGCCTTGGCCTCCTCGGCCTCGCGCTTTTTCATCTCGATGTCGTACAGGCGCTGCTTGAGGATCTGCAACGCGATCTCGTGGTTCTTGATCTGGCTGCGCGTCACCTGCGACGCCACCGCGATCCCGGTCGGCAGGTGCGTCAGGCGCACGGCGGAGTCCGTGGTGTTCACGCCCTGCCCGCCCGCGCCCTGCGAGCGGAACACATCTCGGCGCAGGTCACTGTCCGGGATGTGGATGTCGATCTGCTCTTCTGGCACCTCCGGCACCACGTCGACCGACGCGAACGACGTGTGCCGACGGTTGTTACTGTCGAAGGGCGAGACCCGCACCAAGCGGTGCACGCCGTGCTCCGGCGCCATCATCCCGAAAGCCTTCTCTCCGCGGATGATGAACTCCGAGCTGATCACTCCGGCCTGCTCGCCGTCCTGCTGGTCGAGCAGTTCGGCCTTGAAGCCGTGACGTTCGGCCCAGCGCATGAACATGCGCGACAGCATGCCGGCCCAGTCCTGAGACTCGGTGCCGCCCGCGCCGCTCTTGACACGGACGATGGCGGCCGTGTCGGCGTGCTTCATGGTGAAGAGCGTCTCGCGGTACAGGTCGTCGACCCGCTTCTGGATGCCCTCCTGTTCCTCGGCCAGCAGTTCCTGCTCCTCGGCCGAAGCCATGGCCAGCATCTCCTCGAGGCCGGTCGCGTCCGATTGCAGGGTCGAGTAGCCGTCCACGATCCGGCGGATGGTGCCGGCTTCCTGCGTGACCTGCCGCGCGCGGGCGGCGTTGCTCCACAGGTCCGGATCGCTGAGTTCCCGGTCGAGTTCGTTCAGGCGGCGCGTCTTGCCGGGAATGTCAAAGGTACTCCCGGAGCGACGCCAGTTTTTCCAGCAGTTCCTGCATGGCGTGCCTCCCTTCCGCGCGGTTCCGCCTCGGCGGCGCGCGGGCATATGCCGATTGACCAGTATACAAACGCGGCGCGCAGGACCGGGCGCCCCGCCTCCCTTTTCCGGCGTCCTGGGCGCGTCAGGGAACCTCAAGGGATCACCGGCCGGGGGGGAGTTGACAGATTGAGGCGTGGCCTGTATTGTTTCTGAGCCTCCACGGAGGCGGGATGCATGACAGGTGAAGCAGTGCGAGAGCA